>JABGPL010000023.1 GCA_018644935.1 Calditrichota bacterium
CTATTTAGGTTCACAAAGGAATACAAGAGGGTATTCCAAATATCAAATTCGATGTGTTATGCTGTTACATCGAAATGATCCTGACTGCAAACCTCAGGTTCTAATGACAAACATGATGAATATCTCTGCGACTGAAGTCGTAGAAATTTATAATCAGCGTTGTTTGATCGAAGTAGACATTCATCACTTGAAGCAATTACTTGGTATCTCTAAACTTGGTGCTTATTCAGAACACGGAATCCTTAATCAATGGATTATTGCTCTAATCTGCTACCTGCTTATCTGGCTATTTGAAAGAACACATTATCAAGGTTTCGGTTTTTGGAAAGCAGCCAAGTTTATCAGATACAATATCACCGAAACATGGTACAGTCTTGAGCTACCCGCTCCAACATGATTTTAATAAGACACGGGCTTCCTCGAAGCCGGGGAATGTTTGTTCAAAGGAGGACCATATGGTCAAATATTGTTTGTAGATTAAACCCCGGCTTCGAGGAAGCCGGGCTACCCCAACCTATTTCCGTCATTTCCGTCACTTTTCCGTCACCACCTCAATCCCCCACCCACAACCACTTTCCGCCAAAATGGTGACGAAGTGACGATAATTTATGCTATCCCATGAAGTTGAGTTCCCAGATTCGCATATTTTACATAAATCACTATTTCACATCTACATGCATTGGAATCTTCACAGTAACAGTAGTTCCAATACCAGGATTGGATGCAATACTGATATCACCGTTATGCTCTTCCATTATCGAGTAACAAATTGCCAGACCAAGTCCCACCCCTACCCCCACACCCCAACCTGTAAAGCCGGGATCGAACACTTTGCTTAACAAATTAGTAGGGATTCCAACTCCATTATCTCTAACTTGTAGTATAACAAAATCGCTGGCAACACTGGTGATCAAAGTTATCTCACCATTCTCGTCAACTGCCTTATTCGCGTTTCCGATAAGCTGCAGACAGAGCTGACTCAGTTTTGCCGGATAACAAATGATTCCGGGGATTTCTCCGAACTTCCTGATTATCCTGACACCGGGTTTGTGGTCATGCGACACCATTGCAATTGTGTCTTCTATGATTTCGTGAATATCAGCCTTTTGCAGATCCGCTTCATCCAGTCTGGCGAATGACTTCATCCTTTTGACGATATTTGCTACTCTGTGTGTACCTTTTTCTATTACCCCTTGAAGGTTGACTATCGTCATCACAATCTTTGACAGTTTCTCATCAGACTGAATAGTTACATCTTTTGTGATAAGATGAGATTCTAGTTTACTAATACCGGTTTTGAGTGTACTGTTGGAGCTCTGAATTGCTCCTATTGGATTGTTGAATTCGTGTGCAACTCCAGCAACTAACCTACCGAGGGACGCCATTTTTTCCGATTGAACAAGTTGAGCTTGCGCTGCTTTCAAATCGCTATTTGCATGAGAGAGGTCGTTGTTCGCCGTTTCAAGATCGGCAATATGGGTTTTCAGGCTTGATTGCATTTTGCCAAAACTGTCTGCAAGTCGCCCCATCTCATCTTTGGATTTGTAATCTATTTCCTGATCAAGATTGCCATGAGCTATTGCTTCTGTAACACCTGTCAATGTCCTTATTGGTCGAATAATGGACAAAATCGTAAAAACGGAAAAAACGACCAGTGATGCCAAACTAAGAAAAATAGATAGCCTGACAACATGACGTAGCTTCTTCTGCCGTTCGCGAGCCCATTGAAATGCTCCTGTCATATCGGATTTTTGCTTTGTCGTCATTTCTGCCAATTTAATAAGTAAGTCATCATATTCAGCATTCATCCGTCCTACATTTTCATATAGTTCCTCGTTGAGACCGTTCCTGATCATATCAATTGTCGTCTGACGTCCCAATGTATAAAAGATGTTAAATGTTTTTTCGATCCCACTCAGATCAATTTCTCTGACAATTCCAATTTGGTAACCGCGCTCGATCAAAGACTTGAAGTTAGTACTCATTGTATCTGCTTCTATCGTCATGTCTTCGTCATCAATGACAATAGCGGTATTCAGTGTATGCCTTATCTGGATAGCGAGTTTTTCGAGATCGTGACCAAGTTCAAGGGCCTGAAAATACTCGGATTCGATTTGCTCGATAAGATCCTGGCTCTTCTGGATGCTCATAGAGGTTACAATCAGGATAACAATAAATGCAAAGGCTGCCATCAATGGCATCAACATTATTTTATGAGTAAATCTCAAGTGAGAGCTATTCCTCGGCTATGGACAGGGATATTAGTCGTACAGTAGCAAGTGTTGAATCCGGTAATTCTGAGATGTAACCAATTGCTCCGGAAGTTAATGCAACAAAATCAACAACCTCTTTTTCAGTCTCAAGGGCTTTTGGAGGAAGCCCCCGACCTGTGAAAACCATTTGTTTCCAATAGGTCATAAATTTATAAACCGTTTCCTTGAGAATTTCTTCAATAAATGTCTCGTGTGTCTCTCCAGATTTCAGCATCACGGGGACAATTTTATTCCGGTCTCCCCACTGCTTTTTCTTGCCATGATATATCCTGTGCAATGTCTGCTCATCAAAAGACTTTGCTTCAACGTCCTTATTTGCGATGAGAATCACTTCCTTTGGTATACCTTTATCAGGTAGCACAAAGAAAATCAAAATAACAGTCAGGACTGCAAAAATGTGTTTCATTTAGCTCTCCTGACCTCCTAAAAGTGAAATGTGGTTTTAGCAACGAACAGCATCCAATCCTTCTTGATTTTGGACGGATCTTCAAAACTGCCGGGATTCTGAATTCTCTTCACTAGAGCTGCCCCCTCCATAGCGTGAGCTTCAAGCTTCAACAGCCAGTTCTCTGTCAGGTCAATTCTTGATGAAAAGCAGAAATCATTCTGATGGTGGAAATAGTTGAATTCCTCAGGGAGAGTCCCACTGTTATGGGCAGAATTTGTATTGTAATATGAGTAGTATGCACCTAAACTAAGCCAACTGCAAGTTTGGTTTGTTACTTGAACATAGTACCCATCAGGATTACCATCGCCGTTCTCATAGTTTTTAAATAAGGAGTATTCCGCAGCCAAAGTCCACTTGTCAATTGAATATTCTATGGAAGAAGTACTAACTTCATAATCGGTATGGAAAGCGCTAATGAGCAAGAAACTCTCCGATTCATGCCATATATCATCATCCTGCTTGGTGATTTCATAAAATTCAAATTTGAAATTTATCTCATATCTTCCGAGGAACTTTGTAAATCCGAGTTTCAAACCCGGTAGTGGAGTTTTCCAAAACAGTCCACCACCATATACCCACGGCATTTTAACGGATAATCCCTGGGGTTTGTCGATTACATATCTGGTGTTTCCGTCAGGTGAATCCGGATAAACAGCTCTTACAAATTCATTCGCGCTTTCAGAGTATACATTACTCCAGTATGCACTATTTGGATTGGGTACGTTCAGTGTTCCACCAAAGAATTCATAATCAAATTCACCTGCTTTACATTGATGAAAGTTTCCATAAACACTTGCACCTTCTACTGCAAGTGTGAAATCACGCCAATTCTCTGCATAAACACTCTCCGGCATCAGAATGGAGGTTCGTAACATATCCGCGTCACGTTCATAATTATACAAACCAGACGGAAATTTGATCTTACCAAATCTCGCACCGAGACAATCCCGCCAATGATAATCTCCGTACGCCCAATCAACATATGAAGCATTGTTTCCATCCATGCCGAGGTCGCGTGCAATGTACTGAATGCCAAAACGCAGCCTTTCACTTGGTACAGCATAGATGTTCAGAGCAACTTCGTTGAATTCGGCAGAACCTCTTTTTGAATGGGTTATCAGATAGTTATTTCCAGTCGAAATTAGATAGCCCTGACTGATAAAACCACTGATGAACAAATCCTCTCCAAAGCTGAACGCTTCATCCGCATATGCGAATAGAAGAATCAGAGCTGCAATGATTATCAGATTACTGTTGTATTTGTTATGTTCTACTCCGGATAAACCGGATTGTTTCTTAAATGGCGGATAATTCATATCCACTCCAAATTTACAGTAGGAATATTACTTTTTGCGAGCATCCGCTGAACAGATATTGAACAGAGTTGCTGTTGGCTAATTTAGGATAGAAAATGGTTGGAAATCAAGCGATATCTTCAAGGAATAGTTACAAATTGGTTTAGAATGTTTTTGAACGATCAGTTTTCCACTAGTTACCTGAAATATTTAGTTTTTGGAAATGTTTGTCATATTCTAGCATAGCAGCCTATCCGAGAATGTGTGATAAGTAGAATAGGGATTCTCAGGCTGCCCGATAATAGAAAATCTGATATTGTATTTGTGTTTTCTGAATTATCTTGGAAAGTTGAGTGCGCGCTTCAGCGCGTAAGAAACCATTATTCAATGCTTGTAAAACGCACTGAAGCGCGCACTCGATGCGTTTTTTTGTAAGTATGAAGTTTGTTTTCAAAATAGTATTCTTCTTAGACATCCTGTGAATGTCCCACTACTGAAATGCAATCGCAGACTAAATGGAAGTCGGAAATCCAGAAAACACTGTTCTGGATTAGGATAGGAACTGTTTTTGTGTAGATTCATTTGCTTCCTCAGCTAAAATAAGGTAATTTAAATTATTAGTACTCATGTTTTGGATTGATACCCTTTAGTAGGCTTAGAACTTTACGTTATGGAGATTTGTTATGCACTGTGTTATCCTGCTTTTCATCTGTCTCTCTCTGTTTGCGAGTGCCCCTTTTGCAAACATTTTAAACATTCCCGATGACCACGAAACTATTCAGCAAGGTCTAAACACTGCCGAAGACGGTGATACAGTTCTTGTTCAGGAAGGTCAGTATGTCGAGAATTTGGTTTTCCCAAATGATCGCTCAGTAACCCTCGCGAGCACTCGCTTGTTTGAGGAGGATGATGGAATTATTGAGCGGACTGTGATTGATGGGAATCGAAATGGTTCTGTTATTACGATGAGGATGGAAAATGACGCACCCGTTACTATAATTGGATTCACTATAACAAATGGTCGAACCCAAGCATTTGGTGGTGGGTTATTTTGCTCTGGTGCGAATGTTACACTTCAGTGGATAATTCTAACAGGCAATTACGCCCAGCGAGGTTCAGTTATGTACTTAGCCAACAGTGTGGTAAATATAACCAATTTTAAAATACTGGAAAATCGCGGAGGTCGCGGGGGTAGTTACCTTGGTGGCTCCTCTGAGTTAAACATGAATGATGGATTTGTAGCCGATAACATTGCAAGTCGAGGAGGGGTGGTTTACAGCGCAAACGATCGGAATCGATTTGTTGCAAATAGAGTCATCTTCATTGGTGATTCCACCAAAGATAGTGGAAGTTTCTTTTATGGCGAGAATGCGGATGTAATTCTAGAGCGTGTTCTAATTGCGAAAAGTGCGGGGTGGTTTTTCGGCTTAATATATGCCCATGACTGCGGATTCGAGTTTAATTTTGTTACAATAACTGGCATTAGATCTCATCAAGTAATCTCAGATGCGCACTTTGACCGTTGCGAAGTCTCAATTCGAAATTCAATTGCTCGACATAATAGATGGGAGGATGGGTTATACATTTCCAACACAAATTCTGAAATATCTACATCATATTCGACAGGTATGGGAGGTTTCAATGATGGCGAAGGTGTGATTCAGGAAGATCCCCAGTTTGTCGATTTTGATAACAATGATTTTAATCTCTTACCGGGGAGTCCTTGCATTGACACGGGAGACCCCGAAAGCGATCTTGATCCAGATGGTACTCGTGCGGATATGGGAGCATTCTTGCGGTTCCGTCCTGTTTATCTGCATGGTTCTGTAACTGCAGCCTCAAATAATGAAATCCTTCAAGAAGCAGAAATTGTGTTATCAACCGGTAAAATGACTACCTCGAATGAACAGGGACTCTGGCACACCAATACGATTCCCGGAGATGTCGATGTGACTTGCAGGGCAGATAGTTTCCTTGACTCAACAATCCGCTTTAACAACCTTGACGTAGGTGATACAATCGAAGTTGAAATTGGGTTGTTGCGTCCGGAATTTATTACTGAGTACGACCGGATTGAATGGGATGTACACAGAGAAGAGTCCGCAGATGTAGTGCTGACTCTTTCAAATCCCGGTGACGGTGCCATGCCCTGGAGTCTGGAGATACTTGAAGAAGATAGCGGCAGTACTGAACCCTGGGAACATGTAGAATCTCATCAAGTGTTTGATATCACAGGTGATAATTTAATCCGAGGTGTTGTTCGCGTGAACGGTTTAACATACATTTCAGGAGATCGAGCGGAGCCACCACAGATTTACATCATAAATGACAATGGAGAACTGGTTGATCAGTTTCAGCAACCCGGAGACGATCATCGCGGGATAAAAGGAATGACATGGGATGGAGACCGCATTTGGGGAATCACCTCCAATGGTATTATTGGTTTTGATATCGAAGGAGATAACGTCGAGATTATCGAAATAGATTTGACTACAAAAACGGATATCGCATTTGATCCTATTCGAGGAATTTTCTGGACGGTATATTCAAATAGCGATATAAAAGGTTTTGATAGGAATGGTCAACAGATTGAGGAAATTCCAAATGATGCACTTCGCTTATACGGAATAACTTACAATGAATTCGCGGAAGATGAATTCTGTCTTGTTGCAATTGGTTTAGATGATGATAACAGAAGAATAGTATCTGAGATAAATCCTGAAACACTGGATATTCGTCGTGTTGCTGTATTGAGTAATGTTTTTGGTTTTCGTCCTTGTGGCGCGTTTATAACAAGAGGTTTCTCGGACAGAAACGCCTTGGGTTTTGTATATATAGAGAATGTCTCAACTGAAGATGGTGGTGACCGTCTAGACATATACATTCTTGAAAATAATATTTTCTGGATTAATTCAAATACTTCGGAGGGGATACTGGAACCAGAGTCCTCTGAGCAAATCGTAATTGGATTGAACACGGTGGAGGAAGAACAGGATTTTACACTGCCCTATGGATCGTACGGAGCGACTTTAAGATTTAATCTTGATGCATTAAGAACAGAACTGTACATTCCAATATCAATGAATGTTGTTCATCCGGATGGGGTCGAGCCTGTGGTTTCAGCACCTGAAGATTTCTCTATAACCTCCATCTCCCCTAACCCGTTCAACTCCAAAGCATTAATATCATACAACCTTCCCGGATCAGGCAATGTCAGGCTTTCGATCCATGACATTCAGGGACGTGAAATTGTGGTTTTGGAGGATGGAAAACAAATGGCTGGACAGCAGAGTATGACGTGGAAAGCAGATGGTCAGCCCAGTGGGCTTTATCTTTGTAAGATTGAAGCTGGAGACGATGTTGCTGTTAGTAAATTGATTTTGGTGAAATAGTATCTGTAGGGGTAATTAATACTTATACGTACATTAAAGAATCACATTATTCTAGGGCAATCAGCATAATTTCTGAAGTTTTGTTAGGTGAACTTATATTTATGGTTGATTTGTTAGCTTTCTAAAGGGTGAATTTCGGTTCTTGTGATGCTTTTGCCTGCATCTATTTGTCAACTTCAATTCCCGATCCTGTTTGCACAAAACAAATCGGGATGGTCGGGCAGGAATGCTCAACCTACTGATGAGCAGCGGAGCAATCTCTGGATTAAAAGAGATTGCTTCGTCGCTTCGCTTCTCGCAATGACAGGGATAGTTTAGAAAAGCCTAATGATTATGGCCTCTATGGTCGGCAATTTTCTTTAATTTCATTTTGCAGACAGGACATTTGTTTGTCTTAGAATTTCCCTCAACAACAATTGCACACATCGGGCAACCTTTGGGTTGACTAGATTGTAATGATTTGTATTTCGCACCATCCATTGCCGGAAGAGCCATCTTGCACAATGGGCAGGATGTGTTTGATGATGACGAAACAACCTCTGCATGCATTGGGCAGGAATAAAGTACTGAAGATGTATATACGGCATCCATAGTCCCACCTGAGGTGGAATGACTGTTAGTTGAGTGTGTGCTTTGATTTGGGGTGCTGTGCCCGGTCGACTTTGCTTTGCTCACCTTACCAGCTTTTTTTGGTGCTTCAGTTGAGTGTGTGCTATGATCATGAGTGCTGTGGTCAGTTGATTTTGCTTTGCTCGCCTTAACCGCTTTTTTAGATGACTGGGAAGCGTTTTTTGATTTTCCCTCGCCGCCACAACCAACAGTTAAACCAATTGCAAGTAAAAAGATACAAGCCATTCCTAAGATTCTGAAAATCATTTTTCCCCTCTCCTGTTTATTTAAAGTATTGTTTTATGCCTGGTCCAAAAAAAACAAATTGGCAATAAACGTTTAATTGCCTCTACAGATCACCTCTTGCGGCTTTTCTCATAATTCTCGATGAATTCTTGAGGTGAAATTTTTCCGATCAATTTGCCAATGACCTCAAGCGGGAATTCTTCAATTTTCTTAAACCGAATACATGATTTCCCCATAGTCAGTTTCTTACCAGCTTTTTCGTATTCCATTTTTAACCAGTCCATCAAATCAGTATCCTGGTATGTGCACATTGAATAAAATGAGATATGATTTTTTTGAGATGCCAGACCGGCAAAACTCAATGGCTGCTTGTTGTATGTGTCAGGATAATCCGAAAGCGGGATCTCATAGCTGATCATTCCCCAGTTCATCGTCTCGACGTATCCAATGGGCAAGTTTTTTAGAATAACATCTCGAATCGTTGAGATTATCTCCCGCCGATCCTCGGGTAGTTCTTCTATATATTCTTTCACTGTGACCGCTTTACTCTGTGCCATGTGAGTCTCCTTTCAGCATAATTTGCTTAAGATAATAAATTGGAGTGAAGATCAAAAGGTATAACTCAGTCGAAATCACCTAACCTCTAATCATCAGCACAGAGGAATAACGGTTAAACCTCCGTTCTTCTTATCAGAAACCCGGATATGAAGATCCGGGTTTCTGTCCAATTATCACTAATATTGTTTTAGTATTCGAAAACTCAGTGCTAATCCTATCCCACTATGTTTATCTCAACCCAAATTAAATACTACTTACCACATCCGCCACAACTGGATGCTTTCCCGCTATCGCCATGCTTACAAGAGCTTGAATCACTTTTACACAATTTTACAGGGGTGAGTTTCATCTTGCAGGAAGAGCACTTTTCGGTTTTGGAATCACCTTTTACCATAACAGAGCACATTTCGCACCCTTTGGGATTGGATGAACAGAGCTCGGCGGTTTTTTCATCACTCATCTTGCTTAACTTCATCTTGCACTGAGGGCAGGGAGTATCTGCATCTGCAGAGACTACTTCTGAGTGCATCGGACAGGTGTACAAGGATGCGGTTGCGCATGCTTTTTCGTCGCTTTTAACTGAACAACTGGCATTTGAATCCTGCGCTGAGCCTTTTGTCTTACAAGTTCCACAGCAGCCTGCGAATACTAGTGAAGCCGAAAAAATTATTACGGCTGCAATTGTGAGTATTTTCTTTGACATTTAAATCTCCTGAATAGGTTTTTCTTTGTAAAAAGTTTAAAGATCAGCGGAAATTTTTTTCCGTTTGATCAAATAATAAATTGCTGGAATTATTAAAAGTGTTAAAAATGTTGAGGTGATTAATCCTCCAACCATCGGTGCTGCTATCCGCTTCATGACTTCTGAACCTGTGGCAGTACCAAACATAACCGGCAATAGTCCGATCAAGGTCGTTGCAACTGTCATAAGTTTTGGGCGTACCCTGTCTACGGCACCTTCAGTGATGGCAGAGCGTAGATCAGATCGAGTATTTAGTCTATCCTCAGCTCCGTAACGATTAAAAGCTTCATCCAGGTAAACGAGCATTACGACCCCCGTCTCGGCAGCAAGCCCGAGCAATGCTATAAATCCGACAGCGACCGCTACGGAAGTGTTAAATCCAAGGATGTACATCAGCCAGATACCACCGACTAAAGCGAATGGCAGTGTAAGCATTACGATCAAGGATTCTGTAATGTTGCCGAAATGTATATAAAGCAGGAAGAAAATGATTAATAACGTAATCGGAATTACAAGTTGAAGACGTTTGGCAGCCCTCTCCATGTATTCAAATTGTCCCGACCAGACTATTGAGTAACCCGCCGGGAGTTTTATCTCTGCATTAACAGCGGATTGAAGTTTTTCTACAAATCCACCGATATCACTGTCGCGAGTATCGACATAGATCCAGACAGTTTTGCGAGCGTTTTCGGTCTTAATCATCGGGGGACCGTCAACGATTGTAATGCTTGCTAATTGTTCGAGAGGAACGGTGTATCCCGCCATCGTTGGAACACGAACTCTGCGAACATCAGATAAATCATCCCTTCTTTCTCGTGGATACCGAACATTGACCGGGTATCTAGCCTGTCCTTCTACAGTCCAGGTGATGTTCATGCCTCCTAATGCGGACATAATAACACTCTCGACCGCATCAATAGTCAGACCATGTCTGGCAATACGGTCTCTGTCAATCTCAATATCCACATACTTGCCACCAACGATACGCTCTGCATAAGCCGATGTAACACCCGGTACACCGCTGACAATACCCTCTATTTCCTCTCCTATTTCCGCAAGTGTGTTCAGATCGTTGCCCATGACCTTGATTCCAACAGGTGTTTTAATACCGGTTGAGAGCATATCAATCCGAGTGCGGATCGGCATGGTCCATGCATTTGTTAAACCTGGAATTTGAACAGCGGCATCTAATTCTTTTATGAGTGAGTCAATCGTTAACCCTTCACGCCATTTTGATTTATCCTGCTCAAGCATAATTGTCGTTTCAATCATAGATAGCGGAGCGGGGTCTGTCGCTGTTTCAGCGCGACCGACTTTACCAAAAACGTGGTGCACCTCTGGGAATGTCTTGATTATCCTGTCGGTCTGCTGGAGGAGCTCACCAGCCTTCGCTGGAGATATCCCCGGCGGAGTAGTCGGCATATACAGCAAGTCACCCTCGTTCAGAGGCGGCATAAATTCACTGCCGAGTTTCTTATAAGGCAGAATTGTCAGTGCAATTACCGCAATACTTAAGATGATTACGAGGACCGGGAACCGTAATACAAACTTGATGAACGGTCTGTAGACAAAGATAAAGAACCGTGAAATGGGATTCTTCTTTTCTGGTAAAATTTTGCCTCGAATGAAGAAGACCATTAACACCGGAATGATCGTTATTGCGAGAATAGCTGAGGTACCCATCGCAAAAGTCTTTGTAAAGGCCAATGGACTGAACATCCGGCCCTCTTGCGCCTGCAAACTGAATACAGGCAGGAAGCTGACAGTGATTATCAATAAACTAAAGAATAATGCCGGACCAACCTCCCGCGCAGCTTCCGATATTATTTGCACATGGTCTTTTTTCCCGCGATCTCGTTCGAGGTGTTTGTGTGCATTTTCAACCATTACAACACTCGCATCAACCATCACCCCGACCGCAATCGCTATACCCCCAAGCGACATTATATTCGCATTTATCCCCATTATCTTCATGATTATGAAGGAGATCAGCACTCCAGCAGGGAGTGTGAATATTGCAACAAACGAGCTAGGTAAATGTAGCAGAAATAGTATTGCTATCAATGCAACAACAAGCATTTCCTCAAGTAGTTTTTCCTTCAGAGTGTCAATTGCCCGATGAATTAAAGCACTTCTGTCATATGCAGAAACAATTTCAACACCTTCTGGAAGCCCGGCCTTCAAATCTTCGATTTTTTCTTTTATTCGGTCAATTACTGCAAGAGCATTTTCACCGAATCTGATTATAACGATACCACCAACAACTTCGCCTTCACCATTCCACTCAACTATCCCGCGCCTCATTTCAGGGCCGACTGCGACATCCGCAACCTGCTTTAAGAGGATGGGCATCCCCCCTGCTCCAACTCCAAGACTGATTTTTTCGATCTGCCGGATTATATCAGCGTTGTTCTCACCATTAAGATAACCCAATCCCCGAATGAAATATTCTGTTTCAGCAATTTCTATCAGGCGACCACCGACATCGTTGTTTGAGGCTTTGATCGCCATTCGAACTTTCTGTATTGGAATACCGAGCGATGCGAGTTTGTCAGGATCTACAGTCACCTGATACTGCTTTACAAATCCACCAACGCTGGCGACCTCGGCTACTCCTGGAACGGTCTGCAATTCATATCGCAAATACCAATCTTGAAGTGAGCGCAGCTCGGAAAGATCATGTTTATCAGACTTGAGTGCATATTCATATACCCAGCCGAGACCAGTTGCATCAGGACCCAATCTTGGTGTTACACCCTGAGGCAATCTGCCAGCAGCCTGATTAAGGTACTCAAGTACTCGACTTCGCGCCCAGTAAAGATCAGTGCCGTCTTCAAAAATGAGGTAAACCATCCCGAAATTGAAAAAGCTGTAGCCTCTAACATCCTTAACGTAGGGAACAGCAAGAAGTGCTGTTGTCAATGGGTAAATAACCTGATCTTCAACAACCTGTGGCGACTGCCCTGCGTAATCAGCCATTACAATGACCTGAACATCAGATAGGTCAGGAATAGCATCAACGGGGATTGTCAACATTGCTTGAATTCCGAGCACAACCACAACCAGCGTTACGAGGACAACGATCAACCGATTCCGAATTGAGCCCTCTATTACATTTTCAATAAGGTTCATTGACTGTTCTTCTTCATTTCAGATCGTTGTCGCAATCTACGCTGTATTGCTTCCTGCAATTTAGATTCACTATCAAGCAAGAATTGTGCAGAGGTTACCACTTTTGTCCCAGCAGACAAACCGAATGTGATTTCAAAGTAATCATCTGTTTCAAGTCCGATCTTTACCTCATTTGGCATAAATCTCCCTTCACCAATTGCAACAAAGACAATATCTCTTTTTCCGCTACGAATCAGGGCACTCTTTGGTATAGCAACTGCATCTTTACTTGTCCGAGTGTTTATGCGAACATCGACATGCATATCTGGTTTAAGTTCCTGTCTACTATTGGGAACGACAACTCTAACCTTTGCAGTTCTGGTTTTTTTATCGAGAAATGGATAGATGTATTCGATATGTCCTTCCATTGACAGGTCTGGATCGTAGGGTGAAACAATTTCAACAGCGTCGCCCTCATGAACCCAAGGCATTTCATTCTCAAAAACTTGAGCATCTACCCATATCGAGTTCAAATCGACAATTCGGAACAGGTCCATTCCGGCTTTTACCGCTCCACCTTCCACCGCATTCTTATGCAGAACCACCCCGCTTGCGGGGCTGAAAATTGTGAGTGTTCGTTTTACCTTACCTGACCTTTCAAGCTCATCAATTTGATCGTCACTGACATCCCATGATTCCAATCTTCTTCGCGCGGATTCTATTAGATTCTGCGAGGTCGTTCTGACTCGTTGGAGGCTACTTCCGGAAAGGAGTTTCGCATTTTTTGCGGCAACCATATATTCTTCCTGAGCGGACACCAGTTGAGGGCTGTAGATTTCGAGCAGTGCATCGCCCTTGTTTACTTCTGCTCCTGTAACATTAACGTATAGTTTTTCTATCCAACCAGACACCTTTGGGTTAACCCGATATTCAAGATCTTCAGCAATTGTGACTATACCATTTGAGCGCAATTCGACTGATAAATCTCTTGATTCGACGAGACTGGTTGTGACTCCGATGTTTTGTAATGTGACCGGGTCAATTTGAACTGATCCGTCTGAAGAAGCAGAGCCTTTTGCCTTCATCGGTGTCAAGTCCATCGCACAGATTGGACAGGTCCCCGGTTCCTCTTGAATAACATCCGGGTGCATACCACATGTGTATAGGGTGCCTTCAGGAACTTCTGCCTCTTCCTGTTCCTGATGTGAGGAGTGATCGTGTTTATCAGGTTTAGGTGGAACGTAGATTGGAGATTCTGTGATTGGTATTAAAGTTGAGCCGGTATTTGGATCTTTTCCCGGACCTTCGTGCACATACATCATATTGTCTTGACTGGCGTAGATGTTTGAAACAGAAGGTAGTGGTGTCCCCGATTTATGACCATTCAGTTTGCTCAGTGCCATTTTACAATCGCTGCACTGCCCTGAGCCCTCATTTGCAATCTCAGGGTGCATTGAACATACGTAGGCATCGTCGAATGTTGGTGGCACAGCGCATATTATGGGTGCTGATGTGAGTAAGAAAAGCACAAATGCTGAACTCAGTATGATTACTGAAAGGATCTTATTCTTGTCGAGTATTTTCATATTCAAAATATCCTAATTCGTAGTATTTTTTGCAGGAAGTAGATCATCACCGCCAACTAAAGCAGCAAGCGATGCCCTGACCTGTAACCTGTCACGAATCCGTGCTAACCTGTCAAGCCGGGTATTAAAAAGGTTCGACTCAGCCATTAGTATTGCTTCAAAATCTGCCTTCCCAATTGAGTATGAGTTGGTTGAGGATGCCAAAGTAGCCTCTGATAGTGGTTCAATACTTTCAATGTTCAAGACAATTTGCTCTGCTAACCTATCATCCTGGTCTATCAGGCTCTGAAGTTGAAATTTGAGCTCTAATTCGAGAGCGTTTTGCTTAAAAACAATTGCTCTATGATTTGCTGTCATCTGTCGGACAGCCGCATTTTGCCTTTTGTCTCGATGTATTGGCAGGGACATTCCGGCAGAAATGGTTAGCAAATCAGGGCGTTCCATCCCATTATCAGCATCCTGCCTGAAACCATATGCTGCCCCAAGCTTCAAGTCAGGAATGACAGAACGACGTGCGAGTTCTACTTTCCTTGAAGCCATAGCCAATTCAATATTGGACTTCAACCACATTGGGTTCTTTTTGAAGAGTGTCTCCTCCATATCATTTACAATGATCTGAAGGAAAATATCTGGCAGCGATTCTGGAGTTGATGGGATGTCATCCGGTTCATTTCCGGTAAGGATAGCAAATTTTCTACTTGTTGTCAGGATCATTTGATGCAAATTAGAACGCTTATCTTCAAGTTGTGATCTCTTGGTTTCAGCACGAAGAATATCCTGCTGCATACCCTTTCCGGTCTCATACTTGCTTCTGGCAATTACGATAAGATTATCTATCAACTCGATATTATTATCAAGTGTAGAAAGAGCTTCTCGAAGGAATGCCCAATGATACCATGTTTTGGTGAGACTCTCCGCGATCATTAACTTACGAGAACGGAGCGTAACTTCTTTTGTTGCTAAGTTATCTTCCGCGATTTCTGTACGCAGGTCAAGTTTATTGGAGAGTGGAATCATTTGTCCAACACTAATCCATGCTCCCGTCATCGGTTCTTGATTGAAATCGAAGCTATTTACGGCAAGACTCATCAAACTGACGCCAATTGTGGGATCTTTCCAGACTCCAGCTTGAGATACCTGCTGTTCAGAAGCAGTGATTCGATTGCGAATTTCTCCTAATCCGGGATTTTTTTCGAATGCTCTTGAGATGTGTTCTCTCAACACAGCATCAGATGATATAATTTGAGTACGAGCTCCGTCTGACAACCCAAAAATAAAAAAACATGCCACAAAGAATTGAGTTATCTTTCTGCGCCAGCAAATGTTTGTGAAAATCCGTTTACTCATATTCTCCTTGAGTCTAATATGGTTTAAAATCCGAGTAACACTGAAACGACGAACTATTGGTACTAAAAGATGGAACGAATGCCGGAAGTAAAAGTTCCTACATTTTTTAATGCTGGTAAATTGTATTTACCGAGAAGCTATCTTCATATGTAAAAATACTTGAATATTGTAAACTGGATAACATATATCTTGTCCGACAAAATGCTTTCACATTAGACGAGTACATTTTAAATCTATTGGCAATGAACAAACTAATAAAGAGTGTGGTGAATAAATTTAAAAAGGTAATTTTACATCTGATTTTTTCGCACACTTGCAAAATCTTTACTTCGTGAGTATTGTACAGATAGCGCTCGGGCAACTCCTGAGTCAATTCAAATCGTCAATATACCGTTAGAGTGCACCAATCACGCATGGAACCTATGATAGCAAAACGAGATGTCCTCATCGCTGTCGATGACATTGAATTTCAAAAAGAAATTTCTGTTTATTTAAGCAAGAACAATTATGATGTAATCTCCGCAAATGATGTCAACTCTACCATAGAAAATGCAAAGAAACACAAGCCATCAGTTGCACTAATTGAGATTAGTCAGACAGAAAGAAAAGATATCATTCCTATGATCAAGGAGGTTTCCTCTCAAACCGAATGCATAATAATAGCTGAACATGCCTTTGAAATCTCCGCAATTGAGGCAACTAATATGGGGGTTTTCAATCTTATATTGAAGCCTGTTGATTTGAATCAATTGCTAATCTCTGTTTTGCGAGCTTGCGAAAAACATGACTCTGAAGAGAAACTAAGATTTTTAAGTCAAATAGCGCAACAGGTAGACGATTCCGTGATTGCTTGCGATCTGGATTATAAAATAATATGGGTAAACCAAGCTTTCCAGTCGCTTTATGGCTACACGCTGAATGAGGTAGCATTTGAATATCCGGGATTTCTAAACGCTGAACCAAATGCAGATAAAATAGAGGAAATGATACTAAGTACAATTATCTCCGGGAAGACATGGAAAGGTGAACTCAAGAATAGGAAAAAAGATGGCACAGAATTTCCGATTGATCTATCTATTACACCTCTAAAAGACGATCATGGTCAAATCGTTGGCTATGGCAGCTTTCAAAGAGACATTACAAAACGAGTTGGAACAGCAGAAGCTCTAATGGAAAGTGAGCGAAAATACCATGAGCTAGTTGACCTTTTACCTCAAACTGTATATGAAATCGATCTGGACGGTAGTGTGACCTTTCTTAATCAGTTTGGCATTGAAGCTTCCGGGTATTCTCGAGTGGATCTTGAAAAGGGCATCAGTGCATTTCATATTATTGCAGAAAAAGATCATTCAAAACTGAGTCGAAACATTTCATCTGCCAGAGAAGGGGCTGCGTATATACCGTCCGAATATGAAATAATCAGAAAAGATGGCAGTACCTTTACAGCTCTAATTTATGCCAACTGCATTATGAGAGATAATGTATCTATTGGTCTCAGAGGAATTCTGATCGATACATCAAAACTAAGAGAGTTAGAGAGAGCTCTCCAACACTCAACTCAAATGTCCAATGATATCTTACAGACTATTCCGTCAGGTTTATTTACATATCAATTTGAACCACCTGACGAACTCTTCCTCCTGAGTGGTAATCCAGAAGCGGTAAAACTAACGGGAATTGATCTTGAAAAATCAATTGGCAAAGAGTTCAACGAAATATGGCCAAACGCAATTGAACAAGGAATAACTGAGGCATATTTAGAGGTTGCAAGAACGGGAGTTGCAAACAATGCCAACGATGTGTTTTATGAGGATGACAGATTTCAAGGCGTATTCAGGATCCGAGTATTCAGGATTCCCAATAATCGGATAGCGGTGGCATTTGAAGATGAAAGCAAACGTCAAATAGCAGAGTCAGAGCTAAAGAGAAGTGTGAGCAAATTCAGGTCCTATATCGACAATGCACCAGATGGTATCTTTGTAACTGATGGGAACGGGATTCATACTGAAGTAAACGAGGGAGCTTGCAACTTAACAGGATACTCGAATCAGGAACTTCTAAAAATGTCTTTGCAGGATCTTATTACTACGCAATTTAACAACGACATAATACATGATTTCAAAAACTTATCATCATGCGAAACCTTACAAAAGGAATATCCCTTTATCCTGAAGGATGGCTCAGATGGTTTTATGATGTTGGATACTGTCAAACTTGAAGATGATAAGTATCTAACTTTCTGCAAAGATATTACAGTACGAAAACTGACTGAACAGGCGTTACTAAAAAGTAAAGAAAGACTCCTGCAAACACAAAAAACGGCCAGAATGGGTTTTTGGGAATGGAATTTGAAAGCCGATGAGATTTTCATATCCAATCAGGTGTATGCTCTTTACGGAATTGATAAAAAGGACACAAGATCGAACCATGAGATATTGTGCGCGATAGTACATCCTGATGACAGGGATAATGTTCATAAAGAACTTAAAAGAGTTATTAAAGGTCAAGATGAATATGACAATGACCTGAGGATTTTACGTCCTGATGGGAAGATAGTCTGGGCACATGCACAAGCAAAATTAGTTCTTGATGAGAAAGGCAAACCAGAAAGCTTGCTTGGTTCGATTATTGACATCACCCGTAGGAAAGAAACAGAAGCAGCGTTCTCTGAAAGTGAACGTCGATATAGAAAATTGGTTGAAAATATCCCGGTTAAACTATCCCACTACGATGTGAAGAAGAAGAAATATGCTTATTGGAATACCGATGAATTATGGACAGGAATGTCGATTGATGAGTGGAACAGCCTTAGTCCTGAAAAACACCTTTCATATATCCATCCGGAAGATGTTCCTCTGGTTCGTGATGCCATCCGTGAATGGGAAAAAACAGGTCAAAAAGAAACTCTGAAATTTGAATATAGAATTCGAAGTAAAGAGAATGAATACTCATGGTTAGAAAGTTGGATATATAACGAATTCGACGAAAACAAAAATCATATTTCGACAATACAGCTCTATTGGGACATTACAGAGCGAAAGGAAGTTGAGCAACAACAAAAAAAACTTGCAGCTCGTTTTCAAGAAGCTCAAAAAAAGGAGAGTCTCAGCATTCTTGCTGGAGGTATTGCCCATGACTTCAATAATATATTAGTCGGAATATTGGGCAATGCCAATTTCGCTCTATCTGACATTTCCCCTACCTCACCCTTGCGGGAAAGTATTATCGAGATTGAAAAATCAGCCCAACGTGCTGCAGATTTGACACGGCAAATGCTTGCCTATTCAGGAAAAGGTCATTTTGTAATTGAAGACTTCAGCCTATCTAAACTCATTGAAGAGATGATTCGCCTTGTAAAAGCATCCATCTCTAAAAAAGCAGAAATCGAACTCAATCTTGACAAAAAACTGCCTGCGATTAACGGTGATATAACTCAGATACGTCAATTGGTAATGAATCTGATTATTAATGCATCCGAGGCAATTGGTGATGAAACGGGGCGCATCAAACTGAAAACTTGTGTTGAAAAATTCACCAAAAACCAATTACGCAACATCCATTTCGGCGAGGAATTAGAACCAGGAAAATATATATACATGAGTGTTGAAGACACGGGCTGTGGTATGGATAAAAATACCCTAAACAAAATCTTCGATCCATTCTTCACAACCAAGTTCACAGGACGTGGTCTTGGATTGGCGGCAACCCTGGGGATTGTGGAGGGGCATAAAGGTGCGATAAATGTTATCAGTGAACTGGGAAAGGGAACTAAATTTGAAATCTATCTTCCTAAAAGTATCAGTAAACAAGTAGAGAAAAAAGAAGCAATCCACCCAGTATTGAACGATGATGTTTCAGGTACAATTCTTGTTGTAGATGATGAGAAACTTATAGTCAATCTCGTGTCTAAAACACTGCAACGTTCTGGTTATAAAGTAATCACCGCTAAAGATGGATTTGAAGCTGTAGAAAAATATAAATCTAAACACAAAGAGATTGACCTGGTTATCATGGATCTGACAATGCCGAATTTAAATGGCGAGGAGGCGTTTGAACAGATCAAAACAATTGATCCGGATTCTGTTGTGATCATAAGTAGTGGATTTGGAGAGTCTGAAGCAGAAAAGCGGTTCTTCGGTAGAGGATTATCAGGATTTATACAGAAACCATTTACACCAACTGTTTTGATCAACACTGTCAGAAAAATCCTCTCAGAAAGCTAGGTTTGTGATTCCATTCTCAACTCTGGATAAACATGAAAAAGCAATGTACCTCAATTCTCAATTCACTCTTTGTTATCGGAATAATTTTGATGTGGATTTTGCCCAAAGTATCGGCTTCACCTGATCCTTTTCCGGTCAATGAAACCATTTTCGAACTTGTTGAACAAGTTAATCCTGATTTTATGGAAGAGAATGCACAACATCTCTTAAACTTTCATACCAGGCACACATATTCCGATACCCTCTCAGATACATTGGGAATCGGTGCTGCTCGAAGATGGATGATTGGAGAGCATGAAGATAATGATGTCGGTGCTCAACTTTACCATTGGAATGGCTTCAGACATAATGATAATTATCCGTGCTACAATGTTCATGCTACAATCCCTGGGGAACGGGAAAATGAGGGGATAATTATTCTCGGCGCTCATCTTGATTCAAGAGGAGTGGATCGCAATGATGTGGAGGGATTTGCCCCTGGTATTGATGATGATGGCAGTGGATGTCTTGCTTTAATGGAAATTGGGAGGATTCTTTCTGGTCAGGCAATTGAAAGAACAATTGTTTTATCCGCATTTACAGGCGAGGAACAAGGATTGCTGGGTGCAAGAGCATTTGCCGGTGAACTTGCAGATAACAATGATCCTGTTTATGCGATGTTAAACATGGATATGATCGGGCATATTGTATTTCCAGACGGTGAAGTGGATTCATCTACAATGCGGTTATATTCAGGAGGTCCTTCAGGTTCTCCATCAAGACAATTGGCAAGGTACATAAAATGGGTCGGAGAGGAATACTCTGACGGCTTAGTAGTGAACATCATCCCTCAACAGGATCGAGGAGGCAGAAGTGGAGATCATATACCGTTTTATGAAAACGGGTTTCCTGCTGCAAGATTAATTGAGACCGCAGAGGACGTTAATTTTCAGCACGGTCCGAATGATATTCCAGACGGTATGTCGTTTACATATGCAGCAAGAGTCACCCGTCTCGCACTTGGAGTTACCGCTTTACTCGCAATGGCTCCCGACATACCACCCACACCAGAAGTAATCAACTCTGGGGATGGGCAAAGCCTGATTGTCTCCTGGCCTGATTCACTAAACCGCAATGAAGTAGACCTTGTTCGAATTGCATTCCGCTCTTCTAACAGCCTTTACTGGGAGAATATTGTTGAATCTAATGGCGATTCCCCTTTTTTATTATCCGGGCTAACTGCTGAGACTGAGTATTTTGTGAGTATTTCTATTTCTGGTGAAAATGGCATGCCATCCCGATTCAGTTCTGAGAATACTGCCACTCCTGATAGTATCCCTTCAGCTCCTCTGAATTTTGAAACGACATCAACTTCAACTGGAGTTGATCTTATTTGGACACCAGGTTTCGAAGTAAATACCGATGCATATCTAATTGAGCGCAGAATAGCCGGAAGAGAATTTGAGCACATCATGAGCATCGATCATCCTTCCGCGGAGTGGACAGATAGCAATGTTGATCTGGGTGAGATGTATTACTACAGGATTCGCATTCAGAATTCTCTCGATTTGTTAAGTGAGTATTCCAATGTGCAGGAAGGCAGAATGGCATCCCACCATCTCGGAGTATTAATCATAGACAACACTCCTGACGGTTCTTCAGTGGATCGTCCAGATGATAATGAGGTTGACACTTTTTACCTTGAAGTCCTTCGACCTTACAACGTTTCCGCTATTTGGGATCGATCTGACAGTTTAAGGTTTGAATCAACCTTATCTGATGCAGATTTGTCACCTTATGAACTCGTGCTGATTCATTCAGACGGAGTAAATGCATCTTTCAGCGAAAATATCTCTACAATAGAGAAATACCATTCAAACGGAGGTAAAGTCATTTTTACTGGCCTTCGATTATCATCAGTTTTTGGAGGAAAAAGAGAATATTCAAACAATTTCCTACAGGGTGAGTTTATGAAGGATTTCTTCGGAATAGACTCAATTAATGTATCTTTCCCCGGAAGAAACTGGTTTATTGGCGCGACTGGTTTGGCAGGTTTCCCAACTATTGAGTATGATTTTGAACGAATTCCAGATAGAGAGGGTCAGATTTTTATGGATGCAATAATCAGTGAAGAACCTATTCCGGGCTCAGAGATTATTGCAACTTATGTAGCAGGAGATGGAGACGAATCTGATTTTCATGGCAGAGCAGTTGCAATGCGAGATGATTCAGATACTCCAAGCTGGATAATGGTTGATTTACCTGGGTATAACATGCGTCAGGAAACCATGGTACCCTTTTTAAGAATGGCTCTTGAAAATTTAAATGCTCCTTTGTCAATTATAAAGGAGAGCGAAATCAAACAACTTGATAAGTTTGAACTCTTCCCGGCCTTTCCCAACCCCTTTAACAGTAGGGTAACATTAGAGTATGAAATACCTGAAAACAAATCCACAGTTTTGCAAATTTTCGATACTAGTGGTCGTAGCATTCTCTCCAGGAATATCAGAGCATTTGGGAAAAGAAATCGTTCTTTTGTTTGGGACGCTGATTTACAGCCATCCGGAGTATATTTGTGCAGAATTGACTCCGGATCAGATTCGAGAACTGTTAAATTTGTTTTAATGCGTTAGTAGATTAAGCCCGTATTGAATATCCACCATCAACAACAATAGTTTGCCCTTGAATCATCTTAGCTTTGTTATTGCAAAGAAGGAGTACTACGTCAGCGACATCTTCCGGTGTAATCAATCGTCCTGCTGGAGTTCGTTTAAGGGTATTGTCAAGTATTTCATCTCGATTCTTGAAGAACTTAAGAGCTTCAGTATCCACAGCACCAGCCTGGATTACATTGACATTTACACCGCACGGTGCAAGATCAACAGCAAGATGTCTGACCAGAGATTCGAGCGCAGCTTTGGACGCACCTACTGCTGCGTAATTATCAATTGCACGCACAGCACCAAGACTTGACACCGCCAGTATTCTCCCGCCAAATTTTCCGTCTCCTCTACCCATCAGCTTTGAAGCATGCTGTGAAAGTGGAAGAAGTGCCCTTGCATTAATATCCATGGCCCATTGCCAGTGCCGGGTAGTTAACTCCCAGGTGGGTTTTAATACTCCGGAGGCAGCATTTGAAATCAGGATATCGAGTTTTCCAAACTCTTTCTCGACCTCACCAAACATTTTCTCGACTTGATCATCTTTTGCGACATTTGCCTGTAGCACAAGACAACGAACGCCACATTTTCTGATTTCTACGGCAGTTTCCTCAGCTCTTGACCTTTTCCGAAGGTAATTGATCACTAAATGCACACCTTGAGAAGCCAACTTCAAAGCTATCGCCTTACCAATACCCCTTGATGCACCAGTAACCAAAGCTATACGTCCGTCAAGTTCTTTCATTATTATCTCCTCTTTTGCTCACAATTTCAGTTTTGATGAATCACATCATTTTAAGTATGTACGTTTGAATACTCAAGTCTGAAAGCAATCTTTTAAATAAAACATCCTTATTGAAAAATTATTTAAAATATCAAGTAACGAAATATCAGCCATCTTAAAAGAGTGTTGGATTTGATCATAGTTGCCTTATTCAGTTTTCTGATTTATATTATTGGTTCACCTTTGTCGCACTCTCTTTCATTTCAAAACTCTATTTTCAAACGCAATACCATTCCAACGGAGTAGCCGGAATGACCCATCCTCATTCAAAAACTGATTCAAGCAATCCTCTCCCACTCAAACTGCTCAGAGTTGCAATGGCATTTACAATGCTCATTCTATTGTGTTTGGGATTGTTTATGATGTTGGATTACAAGACAGTTTTTTCACGTGAAAAGGACAATTTAAATATCCTCAAACTAAATAGTCTAATTTTGTATTACGACGAAATCATGACAACCTCCACTCAATTAGCAGTGTTAACTGGGGATTCAACCTGGGAAGCGCGATATAGAGACATAGAACCAAAACTCACAAAGGCAATTCAGGATATCTTTAAAGTAGAATCAGATTTATCGATCCTTGAATACGTCTCAGAAACGGAACTTGCCTATAAGAATTTGATTAGAATGGACCACACTGCATTTGATTTAATCCGAGAATGTCGAGCTAAGGAGGCAATCGCTTTATTTGAAAGTGAGGTATATCAAACCCAGAAAAAGATAAATAGTGACCGCATTGACCGAACACTCCATTCTATGCGGACACTAACAAACACATATCAATCGTCACACAATTATTTGATGTATGTTATCTCCATTTGCATATTGATTTCTATTCCCGGTTTGCTTTTGATATGGATAGGTATTGTCAGACTAATAAGAGATCACATTGGAAAAAGGAGAGCGGTAGAGACCGCACTTCAAATTGCCAATGATGAATTAGAACAACGCGTAGAAAACAGGACAAGTGAACTTACGAAAATCAATCTCAATTTGCGAGAGGAAATTGAATTTCGACATCGGGTTGAGCTAAAGCTCCAAAAACTTTCTTATGCAGTTGAGCAAAGTCCCAACATGGTAATTATCACTGATATAAAAGGGACAATTGAGTATGTAAATCCTAGGTTTACAGATGTCACAGGCTATACTTTGGAAGAAGCTGTAGGTGAAAATCCTAGATTACTAAAGTCTGGCGAGTCATCTGACGAATTATATAAGGAACTATGGAATACCATCGTTTCAGGTGGAATTTGGCGGGGAGAATTTCACAATAAAAAGAAGAATGGTGAATTGTATTGGGGATTTGCCTCAATTTCCGGAATCAAAAATGAATTAGGTGAGATTTCGCATTATGTGGGTATTCAAGAGGATATTTCCGAAAGGAAATTAACTCAAGAATCGTTACTGAGAAGCGAAAAACAATATCGCAATATTTTTGAATCATTCCAGGATGTCTTTTATCGGACTGACCTGAATGGCAAGATAAAGATTGTCAGCCCCTCAATTAAATCTTTTGGGTATGATCCCGAAAAATTGATCGGGGTTAATGTCAAAGATTTTTACCCTGATCCAAAAGATCGAACTTCATTGATGGATATTTTACGCAAGCATGGTAAGGTTAAGGATTATGAATTGAGTTTAACTGCTAATTCTGGCATGATCATACAATCATCGTTGAATGCAAAGCTTATTTTTGATGAGAATGGGGTACCATTTGAAATTGAAGGAGTTCTCAGAGACATTTCTGAAAGAAAGATTGCTGAGGATAAACTAATCAGAAATGAGGAAAAGTACCGTTCATTATCTGATATTTCCCCGGACATAATAACAATCCTCGACCGGGATTTAAATATAACATTTATTAACCATGCCCTCCCCGGAACCTTATCTATCGAGCAAGTAATGGGGGTCAATTTCGCGGTATTTTTGCAAACAAAAAATCGTGAAGAAGGGTTGCTTGCCCTGAAACAGGTTTTCAAAACCGGCAAAGAAACTCATTTTGAAATTGAGGGTATCGGACCACAACCTGAAATGCATTGGTTTGTGATCCGCTGTGGTCCTGTTAAGCAGAATGGTGAAGTAGTAGCAATCACACTTTTTATCTCCAACATCCATGAGAGGAAACAAATGGAATTGGAGATCAGACAGAAAACTATTGACTTAGGTGAAAGGGTAAAAGAACTAAATAGTCTTTATGAAATTTCTAAACGTGCTGAAAACACTCAAGTGAGTATTGATGAAATTCTTAATAGTTGTCTGGAGGTTATCAGATCAGGTTGGATGTACTCGGACGATGCATGTGTCAGGATAACTTATCGGAACCGTTCTTTTAAGACAACAAACTTTAGCGATTCAAAATGGTGCATGGAATCGAAGATCCTCATTAATGATCAGCAAGTCGGCAAGTTAGAAGTTTACTACATCGTTGAAAAACCAGAGGCTGATGAAGGACCATTTTTTCATGAAGAGAGACTGCTAATCGATAACATTTCTGCCAGATTGAGTAAAATTATTGAAAATGCACAAATCAAAAAGGAGCTGATTAAGGCCAAAGAGGATGCTGAAGCTGGAAATCGTGCTAAGAGTTCATTTCTTGCTAATATGAGTCACGAAATCAGGACACCAATGAATGCTATACTTGGTTTCACTGAATTACTCTCCGAACAGGTTGAAGATAATAAACAACAAGAGTATCTATCTGTTGTATCATCCAGCGGTAAGTCTTTGTTGAGAATTATTAATGATATACTCGACCTCTCGAAGATCGAAGCAGGGATGATGGATATTCAATACCACACCGTAAATCCACATCAACTGTTTAAAGAAATAAAGCAAATGTTCTCCTGGAAGAGCACAGAAAAACATCTTGATTTTATTTTGGATGTGGATCCATCACTGCCCAATGGACTCTTATTAGATGAAGTAAGAATAAGGCAGGTTATCGTAAATCTTGTCGGTAATGCAATTAAATTTACTCACACCGGTCATATAAAACTGCAGGTAAAGCAAGAAGTATCGTTTGAAAACACCAGTAAACTCAAACTGATTTTTAGCGTGGAAGACACTGGGATAGGCATCCCAGCTGAACAGGTTCAAATTATCTTTGAGGCATTTAAACAGCAGGAAAATCAGAGCACTGCAGAATACGGTGGTACGGGACTCGGCTTAGCCATCTCTAAGCGACTAATCGAAATGATGGGTGGAGAATTTAAGGTCGAAAGTGAATTAGGACGAGGAAGTTGCTTTCAGGTAGAGCTAGATAATGTCGAAGTCGCTTCAGTCTCGGAATCAATCGATGTAAATAGTACAATAAAGCATGAATCAATTAGATTTGAATTCCCAAAAATATTAGCTGTAGATGATCAAGAAACAAACAGATTTCTGTTAAAAGAGTATCTTCAGTTCAGCGATATAATCCTAATAGAAGGCTCAAATGGAAAAGAAGCTATCGACTTAACCGAATCTCATAATCCAGATTTGATAATAATGGATATCAAAATGCCCATTATGGACGGTAGAGAGGCAGCTCGCCAGATCTTATCAAAGTACAAGGACAGAAAGATACCAATTATTGCCTTAACGGCATCTGTGATGTCTAAAGATGTCCAGAAAATAAAAGATATTGGATTTGCGGGATACCTGAGAAAACCGGCAAGTAAAGGCAAGTTGATAGGTGAATTAATAAAGCATTTACCATATTATAACATACAGGAAATTAATATTGAAGAAGATGTAAACACTGCAGATGTGCTAATCAATGAGGATCTTACCAAAGAAACATTATCTCAATTGAGTAAATTAAAGCAAGTTCTTGAAAATGATTATGTAGTAACTTGCCATAAACTCGAAAATACCCTTATTATAAATGAAGCAAAGGAGTTTGCGAGTCAATTATCCGAACTTGGTTCGGATTTCCAATTCAGCCATTTAACCGACTGGGCAAATGAGTTAAGCCTCAACATAGATACTTTCAACATTAGTGCGGTATCAGAGAAGCTTAAAAAATTCAAAGTCATTATTGCTGCGATAGATACTCTCATAAAAAAGAGTTCGTAATATTCTCTTCTCAATTCCTTGAAGTGATAATTCGGAGGTAAGGTGAAAGACGATTTGAGTAATGAAATGGTTGACAATACAACAGGTGTTCTAAAAACACCTCTGGTCCTGATGGTTGATGACAATATGAATAACCTCCAGGTTTTGGGAAATATACTAAAGATAAAAAATTATGATATAGGTGTTGCAACCAATGGGAAGCAAACAATTCAGATGGCAATCAGCACGATACCTGATATTATTTTACTTGACATAATGATGCCGGAAATGGACGGATTTGACGTTTGTCGTGAGTTAAAAAAGAATCCTGTTACAAAAGATATTCCAATCATTTTCCTTACAGCTAAATCCGAGATCGATGACATTGTGAAGGGGCTTAGATATGGTGCAGCTGATTATGTCACAAAACCATTTAATTCAATCGAATTGTTGGCCAGAGTTAAAACACATCTCGACCTCAAATTTGCAATAGATGCACAAAAGGAATTAGTTGACAAACTATCAAGTGCTCTCGCCACGGTGAAACAGTTATCAGGACTGCTCCCCATTTGTAGTCATTGTAAAAAAGTTCGAGATGACAAAGGCTATTGGAGCCAGGTAGAGAGGTACGTCTCAGATCACTCAGAAGCTCGTTTTAGTCATGGGATATGCCCGGATTGCATTATAACACACTATCCTTTTATGCAAAAAAACATAAAAACTCACAAGAAAGATCACGATGGGTCGCATGATAAATAGCATGATTGGTGGTCATATGTATATATTTTTTTAAGAGGATAGTTATTATATTGACTATCCTCCTTTTCTTTTCATCATTCCGGTTAAGTTTCTAATGGACATAGACATCAGACCAACTCAAGAGCATGACTTTCCAGTAATCCGCCATTGGATAGACACCAGGCTCTTCCGGAGGTTTACCAAGCCCATCGATGATTCCCAACTTGAAAATCTCCTCTCAAGATCAAAAGATGGAAACCTCGTTGATTATGGCATCTGTGCTGTTAATTCAGACTCAAATGCTATTGTGGGATTTGCCCATGCTGTCATTGATTGGAAAAACGAACTGGCTCATATTCAACAAATAATTGTTGGAAATTCGGAATTCAAGAAATGCGGTGTTGGAACAACTTTAATGCAAAACATCTTCAACAAATGTTTCAACGAACTAAAGCTCAACCGTACTCAATTATTCGTTGATGAAGATAACGCTCCTGCCGTCAATTTCTACCGAAAATTAGGATTCCATACAGATGGTTTGATGAGGGAAGCGACTAAATTTGAGGACTGCTTCATTAGTTGGTACTGTATGTCATTACTTAAGAAAGAATGGGAGATATTATGAAAATGAATGATATTGTAAAGCGCGCTATTCCTCCTCTGCCATGGGCAGAGGGAGACAACATCCCCTGGAACGAGCCCGGTTTCAGTAGAAGAATGCTGCGAGAACATCTGTCACAGGATCATGACGCAGCGAGTCGGAAACTTGAAACAATAGACAGGCATATCGATTGGATTCACAGCGAAGTGCTTCATGGCAAAGAATCAAAAATTCTCGATCTCGGTTGTGGCCCTGGATTTTATACACAACGCCTTGCAGAACTTGGTCATAAATGCCGAGGGATAGACTACTCCCCTGCTTCAATTGATTATGCTAAGCAACAGGCGAATAAATCATCATTAAAGATTGAGTACGTGTGGGGGGATATCAGGAAGGCGGATTATGGATCTGACTTCGACCTGATTACACAGATCTATGGAGAGATCAATGTCTTCTCAACCCAAAATGCGAAACTCATACTTCGCAAAGTTCATTCTGCACTTAAGGATAATGGGATACTTATTTTTGAACCGCAAACTTTGGAATCACTAAAAGAATCATGCAAACAACCGCCAAGTTGGTACTCTTTTGAAAGTGGATTGTTCTCAGATCATCCCCACCTCTGGCTACAAGAAAATTTCTGGGACGAAAACAATAAGATAAAAACAATGCGATTTTATTGTGTGGAAACTGAAACCAGTAAAACAACCTCATTTGCAGCTTCATATCAGACATACACTGATTTAGAGTACGTTCAATTATTAGAATCCTCCGGTTTCAAGAATATACACAAATTCCCATCTCTTACCGGAAGAGAGGAGGACTCGATAAAAGAATTTGTGGTTTATTCGGCCCGTAAAGCTTAATCTGTAACTAGTTGTGGTGTCAGCTATTTCCAATGGATACCTCCCAAACAATAAAGTCGCATGCCATGCGCGACAACGAAAAAACTCCCTCTACCCTCTTGACAAATCTGATTTATTTTCCTATCTTTACTTCATACTAGTTTGTAATGCAAACCTATATGATTCACAAACCGTTTACATTACAGAGGTTCCTTTGAACATTTCTGTCGATTTGAAGCAAATTGAAAAGAAAGCATATTTGTCATATTTTGACGATGGGTTGATTGATTTGTATATTGGTCTGATACTAACGGGAGTTGGATTATACATGCGATATCATCATTTCCCGCTGATATTTGTAGCTTGGATTCCGCTGTTTTTCTTTAAACCTGTTAAGAAATGGATCACTCAGCCTCGTTTGGGATTTATTGTACCCTCAGAGAAGCGCAAAAAGGAGATGTCGAGGAAGCAAAAAATAACGACACTTGTTTTGGTAATGAGTGTTATGATTAGTATAGTCTCTGTTCTGGTTTTCGCTCGCAAGGAGCTATTCCCTGATGGATTCGCAGAATCGCTCCGGCAAAACGTTTTCTACATTTTAGGGCTCAAGTTTGCAGCTCTTATTATAATAGGTGCATTTGTTACCAGGGTGCAAAGGTTATATATATACGGTGCCATTCTTGGAGGCTCTACTATTTTCTTATGGTTTGCAGGGATGTCATTTATGGACAATCTAATATATCCAGGGGTGATACCTCTGATATGTGGAATTGTGATTCTGGCCAAATTTCTTAACAGTTATCCATTGCCCGAGAAAGAAATAGTTACATAGTCAAAAAAAGTGAAGACCGCCCTAACAACAGGTTGAGAAATGGCAGAATTAAAACTAAAAGAGTTAGAAAAGAAAGCTTATACAACAAGCCACGAAGATGGAATTATAGATTTGATGGTTGGTTTCATATTGACTTTGGCCGGTACAATGATCCTCACCGGTCAATCTGCAATGATTGGCATGATCTGGCTGTTTTCACTTTTCATAAAACCGCTGAAAAAGAAAATCACATTTCCACGTGTTGGGTATGTTGAATTCGCAAAACCTCAGAAAGAAAAAATATCCAGGATGTTCATCTATTTCGCAATATCGGGAATAATTGTTTTTTTTCTAGTTTCATCCAAGTTTTTGAGTCCTGACATAGGTAAATTCATTATTGAAAACTTCATCCTGATAATTGGTATTTCTTTAGGTGGTATGGCACTAATTGTCGGTAGGATGACGGCTGTGAAACGGTGGTATTTTTATGCCATACTCGTGTTGGCTATTTTTGTCTCTGAGCTAAACAATACACTCTCATTCCCATACGCCCTGCTAATCCTCGGTATTGTGATGTTTTGTACCGGTGCTGTTTTACTAATCAGGTTTATCAAGAAATATCCGATTGTGAAACAAGATGTTTAAAAAGAAATCAGACAACTTAGATCTACAACATATATCGGAAATAGACAAAGTTGTGCATGAACCTGCGCGGATGATGATTATTGCTTATCTCTATGTGGTTGAGAGCGGGGATTTCGTTTTTCTGATGCGCCAAACCGGGCTTACTAAGGGGAATCTATCTTCGCACCTCAGCAAGCTCGACAAAGCCGGATATGTTGAGATTAAAAAGGAATTTGTAGAGAAGATTCCGCGGACTTTGATCAGTTTAAGTTCCGTTGGCAGGAAAGCGTTTGAAGAATATCAGGAGAAAATGAAGGATATTTTGGGGAAGTTTGGGTAAAAGCTATTATCCGCAGATTACACAGATTTCACAGATTGTTTCAAGCAAATTCAGTAGGTTGAACATTCTGTTCGACCATCCGTCGGTAGACGGATTCACCAAATATCAGTCACTTACAATGAATCCGTCTACCGACGGATGGACAAGCAGAGTGCTTATCCCACTTGCAGTGCATTCTCTTGCAGACTGGTTCGCCAGAGTGACAATCAAAACATCTTTTACAAAACTACCTCCAATCCTTACAAATACAAATATTTCTCTCTTTACCTCCGTTTTTTCTTGTAAATGTGAGTTGTAACTCATATTTTGATACGATGCAAATTCGTGCATTAAAAACTAACAGAACACACCAAAGGTAAAACAATGGGAAACAAGAAGGCAAGAACAGCGATATCCCCTACTCGCGAAGAGGATTATTCGGGGTGGTATCAGAGCGTCGTCCGCGAAGCTGACATGGCTGAGATGTCACACGTCCGTGGCTGTATGGTAATCAAACCCTGGGGCTACGGCATCTGGGAGAACATGCAGCGTGAACTCGACCGCAGAATCAAAGCTACTGGCCACGAAAACGCTTACTTCCCGTTGTTCATCCCGTTGAGCTATATAGAAAAAGAAGCGGCACATGTCGAGGGTTTCGCCAAAGAAATGGCAGTTGTGACCCATCACCGGTTAGTCTCAAAAGATGGTGAATTGAAACCCGCGGGTGAGCTTGAGAGTCCCCTCGTTGTCAGGCCAACTTCTGAGACGATTATTGGTGCTTCATTCGCCAACTGGATTCAATCCTACAAGGACTTACCCGTCCTGATTAACCAATGGGCGAACGTCGTTCGTTGGGAAATGCGTCCCCGTGTTTTCCTGCGCACAACTGAGTTCCTATGGCAGGAAGGACACACCGTTCATGCGACACATGAAGAAGCTGTTGAGGAAACGGAGAAAATGTTCAAGGTTTATCAAGATTTTGTCGAAGAATTTCTGGCTATTCCAGTCATTCCCGGCGAAAAATCCGAGAGCGAACGCTTCCCCGGAGCTATTCAGACCTTCACCATTGAGGCAATGATGCAGGATGGCAAGGCTTTGCAGTCTGGAACGTCACACTATCTTGGTCAGAACTTCGCTAAGGCATCTAAGATTCAGTTTGCAGCTGAGTCCGGTGAACTGGAATATGCTTATACGACATCATGGGGAGTTTCAACAAGGTTGATCGGCGCATTGATTATGTCTCACTCAGACGATGACGGTCTGCGTGTACCACCAAGAATCGCTCCCTGGCATATCGCTATTGTTCCGATACTCCGAAATGACGAAGAAGTCAATGCGAAGATCGAAGCCTACTGCAAGGAGATTACAGCCGAGCTTAACAAGTCATACTTCGCCGGCAATCAGCCAATCATGGCGAAATACGACGACAGGCAGTACAAACCGGTCAACAAGAAATGGGGCTGGATAAAGAAAGGTATCCCAATTGTTCTGGAAATCGGACCTCGTGATGTGGAAAACGGCAGTGTTTCAGTACTCGCTCGAGATAAAAACGCCCGTGAGTACGAAAACATGCCCCGTGATGAATTTGTTACCGGAGCCAGCGCAATACTTGAGCGCATCCAGAAAAGCTACTACGACGCAGCCGTAGCACGCTTAAACGAGCATACGCACACAGACATCCATGACTACAAGTCACTGCTGAAGCTTTTCTCAAAGAAAGGCATGACTGGTTTTGTCAACGCCAAATGGTGCGAGAGTATCGAATGCGAAGACAAAGTAACAAGCAAAAAACTGACAATCCGCTGTCTGCCGATTGAGCAGAGCGGGACGGAAGGGCATTGTGTGGTTTGTGGTGCTGAAGCTAAGATGGATGCTATATTTGCGATGGCGTATTAATATGACCTCATTTCCCCCCCTGCGAAGTAGGGGGGGTTAAGGGGAGTAGTTCGACCAACCGCGAAATATACTCAATCACAAATAACATAACCGTAATCCCTTGTGATCGTGGGATTTGATTTTAATCACTATTGTTACAACTGTAAAGATTACAGTTTCTTAATTATATTTATACGTTAAGTTTGGTTCAGATGGATTGAATCTAATCATCATAATGATCTGTTAACAGGAGTAGTAACCAAATCATGTTCAGATTACACTTGGTCATCGCAATTTTACTTCTCTTTTCACTTCCCATTCATGCCCAGTTTCTATACAGTGAAAACGGAAGACGAATTTCACAACCGATCCTACAAAATGACTCCACACTGACATTTATTAGTTTCAGAGATGAAGAAATTTCACGAATTGATGTACAGTTAAATAAAATCCACAATTCACATGTAAAAGAAATAAAATTGATTGATATCTGCTCCAATCGAACAAGCAATAGGACTAATGCACCTTTGCCTGTTAGCAGGGACAACCTGATATTGAAATGGTGGTTGGAGAATGGTGCAAATGGAGAGCCTAATTGTCAGCTTTATAATTTAGACAAGGGTATGCTCTTCCCAGAGATAATGACAGGTGATTCTGAAAATTTTATATTATTTAAATCTCTTTTGAATGGAAATATTCTAAGTGACTACAATGGTGGATTCTATATTTTTACTCGATTTTACTCCACTCCTCCCAAACACTTTCACGATCAATCCGATGATGTAACCAGAGATGGATCAGGATTTCTCTACCTGAATCATGAGGGAGATTTAATACGGGAGGGAGTTGTGCAAGTTTTCAGCAGCAAGCACAAAAAAGGCATGAGATACGGAGAAGATGTTTTTGTTTTTGATAGAAAGAGTGGTTATTGGATAATGAAACAAAATAGTGACAGCACTGCTATTATTCAACATGTATATAATGACTTATCATTTCAGTTCAAAGATGGTCCGAGACAATTTCCAATTCCAGTTGAGCCCCGTTCAGTTGAAATGGCTGTAACACCTTCTGGGGAGATATTTGTGCTTAGAGTGATAACTCCCTGGCAAAAACAGACTACTGATTTGGAGTTGTATAAGATCGATGGTGAATTAGAGTTGATTTGGGATTCTCCTGTAAAGGTCTTTGAAAATGAATTGTCTGGAAGAACAAAGCGCAATCACCACCATCCACGTGGTTACAGTTCTACATTACTTCCCCGCAAGGATGGTGGAGCCTGGATTATAGTTTACAAGGAAGAATTTGATCGTGATAAGAAAATAGGCACTTGGTCAAAAATTCCGGAATACGACCGATATTATGAAATCACTGTGCAGTTGATCACCGCTGATGGAGAAATAAAAATTACAGATGAGAAAGCTGTTATTGCTCATACCAATAGTTGGTTTCCACTAGACTATAACTGGGGTTTAGTTGACAGCGATGATGGCTTATGGGTTTTCTGGCATGACTATGAGGATAACTTTGCAAAAGCCACATATATTTCAGCGGATGGAACATTTAGGGAACTCTGGACAAAGGACGGAATAAATATCTCCGATCAACCTGATGTTAGACTAAAAACTGAAGGTCAACTATTGATGAGTGACAATACGGTTTTAATATGTCTTTCAACTAAACAAGGTGAATTCCTGCTAAGATTAGAACCGTAATTAGGCACAATATATTGTATCCCTACAAAGGGGAACTACACGGTGGATATTTCGTTTAAAATTTAAACAATATTAAAATCAAGGCTTAAAAAATGCAGAAAATTCTCCCAATCCTGATTGTTGTGGTATTCTGTATGGCTCTTCCAGCTTTATCTAAAGATTATGAAGAGCGTAGAATCGTGGTTACAGGATCTGCAGAGATTGTTGTACCGGCTGATAATGTAACTTTCAGCTTTACTACACGGTTTGAATCTGATGACATTGATGAGGCTATTAGAAATGTCAGAGGACAGGCTGAAACAATTTCAAATGATCTCATTAATCTCAAGTTGACTAAAAATAACCTCTCAACCGGTAATTTTAACAGTGGACAAATCCACTATAGGAAGGAAGACAGATATAAAGAAAAACCGGAGTTTTATGCTTCGCTAACTATTATTGTCGATATGGATAACTTAGACCTGCTCGAACCTGCAATCGTGGCAGTCAGTAAACGACGACCCAATGATGTTTCTAATGTAAATTATAATCTGAAAAATTTTGAAGAACATAAACTCCAGGCATTAGCCAAAGCTCTCGAAATGGCAAAGGTAAAGGCGGATATCCTGGCAGAGGGATCTGGGGTTAAAGTTGGAAAAGTATTGTATGTTGATGAAAATAAGAGTTCAGGAGTTAGTAGATACACTCCCAATCCATTTAACTCTTCCATGCAAATATCATCTGAAAGCAGCTCAGGCGGGGGGAGTTTTCATCAGCGATCAGCGAAGATATCTGCAAGTGTGAAGTTGATTGTGGGGATTGAGGATTAGGACGAATGACTTTTGCGGAAAGGGCTGTGTTATTTGGTTATGAGTGTGAGCTTTAGCTCTTAAGAGATTTCAATAATATCACTAAAAAACGCGCTGAAGCGCGCACTCAACAGACTATGAGATAGTCGGTTATGGCAAATGTTCCTCGACTGCTAGGGTCATGAAGACTAAAATGCACAATCTTTGCAATCTGCAGCAATACGAGATCCGATGATAGTTCAAAGGACAGGGGTGAGGAGGTGAACCTACCGAACCAGAGCGACCTTATTGTACCCTTGAAAACTGCCAGCCTTAAACTGCACGATGTAAATCCCGCCAGGAAGATCCCCCGCATGCCAGTTAACTGAATGCACACCTGTACTTAAACACCCATCTTGAATAGTGGATACCATTTTTCCGGTAAGGTTATAAACCTGCATTTGAACTTTCTCTGGTCCCGGTAGGGTAAAGCTCATCTGGGTGCTCGAATTAAAAGGATTGGGATATGCTTGTGAAAGGAAGCAATCACCTGGTAATGAATTCTGGAGGTGAAGGGATATTCCATCAGCAGCAATTCCGAATTCACATAACATATCTAAGATGAATGATGATTCATCCAATAAGTAAATTCCATTCACCTCAGGCAAAACACCCACAGCAATAAAACCTGAAATCTGGTTCTGAAAGGTGTTTAATATATTCAATGCCTGTCGGAGATGATCCCTATGAAGTCTTGTTATTGCCTGTTCGAGCTTTGTTGTCAGAGAATTGACCTGTCCTCTGTTCATGACATTTCCGGCTTGTAAATCAGAAACATAATGGACCATTCTCCCCAGCAGCTCATCGGCAGGAACCCATATCCCAATACCGGTTATCTCAACGGCCAATTCGGGAGTATCCGGATCATTTGAAATAACGGATAGTGTTGCATTCAAAACACCCACTTCTATAGGAGTAAATGTCAGATCAAGTACGTAATTATCACCGGGAGAAATTGTTAGTCCATCTTGAGAGTTAATATAGACTTGATCATTATCTACATACACTCCTGTGATAATTAGATCTACTCCCCCATCATTAGAAATTGTAATGGTTCCAGTTTGTGTTCGATGAAATTCAACGTCTCCGAATTCCAAGGACTCCTGTTCGATGGCTATATCAGGTTTGGGAGAAATATCAAGTATATAAATTTGCCCTCCCCCATAATTCCGAGTGATATAAATTTCATGCGAAACCGGGTTTTTGACAGCATGTATCAATCTACCACCAATGTAAGTAAAGTCAACCGATCTATTTCCAAAAACATTCAATTTTGATATGTATCCTCGATCCGTTACAGTATAAATTGTATCCTCAGTTGCAACTAAATCATTGGGATAATATTGAACGAAATATTGTTGTCGCACCTCCTGATCGAATATCCAGGATAAACGGCCATAATTGCCATGGTTCATCACCCAGAAATAATCACCGTGCCCTGTAATTTCTATTGCTTTAGGAGCATCCACATTGACACGTAGGGTACGCACATAATTGTTAATGTCATATCTATATATCCGATTGTCCCGATTGCTGCAAACCCAGAGCACTTCACCAGACCAGTCGGTTGCGGCTAATACTTCGTAAGGGTAGTTTACGGGAATCCTGTGTATTAATTGACTGTCAGAAACCTGAAAAACTAGAACCTCATTTCCATCAGTGTGAGACACAAACAGACGTTCACCATCCAGCGAAAAAACCATTCCTGCAACAAATCTGAACGGGGAATAAACTGTTTCTACGCTGTAATCATTCAGGTTGAGTTTGAAAAGCGTATTGGTGCCAGCAAGGTAGGCAAAATCACCGGAGGGGTGAACTAATACAGAAACCGTCGGTTGACCAATGTATACCTCTTGCTCAATCTGCCGGCTTTCGGTATTCATAATGTAGACATCAGAACCAATGGAGGTTACAACCGCAACCGAACCATCCGAAGTAAAAGAAACATCCCAGACAGGGCGCTCAAATTCAATGATTTCCGCATAACCTGCAGAAACCAAAAGACAAATTGCTGTCAAAAGAATTAAAGATTTACGGTTCATTATTTCCCCGAAAAAAGTAGTTAGGAAAATAAGCCAAAGACACCAGAATAGAAACCAGAACGTAACGAGCAAAGATGACTCGACTGATTTAAGTTTATCCTTTTATAGTAATATAAATCAGCTAATGAAAGCTGTGACAAACATCACATAGTTAAAGAGATAAAGTATTTACAAGTGAATCCAACGTGAATAAATGCGTCTCACCGCAGCAGCACACAATCCAGGAAGTGTGGATTGCAATCACCAAATCCATTAAATCAGATCAATCCGTTGTGAATTCCTCCCCCTTTTAATCCCCCCCGCACTCGATGGGGAGAGATTTACCTCCGTAGCCAATAATCCCGCGGATACAACCTGTACACCGGTTGTGGAAATTCGACGCTGCTGATGTAGTTCTCCCATGATTCGAACTGCTCTTCTGGACCAATCATAAAGTTGTTTCCACCCTCGTGTTCTGCGAGGTTATCTCCATATCCGACCAGTACTCTGCCGTAGATTCCGGGGAGTCTCGATTTTAACTCCTCGTACAAGCCTTCTGTGTCTTTGATGTCGAGTATCTTCTGGCGGTAATTGCTTATAACCTCTGGGGTGAAACCGTCCGCGAGGTCAGATGCCATTGCTTCGCCACGGGTTTCGTAGCGGTCAGAGGATCGGCTGTGACCGAAACATAGGGCTGTTACGTACTCAGTCATTGCAGGGACAGGTATTTCTTTTTGGATAACACCGACTACAAAGCGCATGGTTTCGGCGATGTCTGGACAGCGTTCCGCATAATAGCGAATCCTGCCAGAGCCATCTCTGAAGCGGATGCCGTTACTGTAAGCCAATCCTGACGCCCATGTCTGCATGAAGACACCGTGACCTGCGTAACCACTGTAGAGACGGGATGCCAATGCGTCGAGGATTGCTTCGCGGTTTTCATCAAATGGGTTGGTATACTGATTTGATAGCAGCAATACTCCGTTTCGAGTATTCTCGTTGACCAGACCGACGTAGGTTGGGGTGAAGTCACCCTCCACCCTGCTCTCGAGTTGTTCGGTTATGCGTGAGTTATCTGAGTACTTAACACGTTTTGAACTCTTCTTAGAACTGAAACGTTCACTAAACTTTTTTATGTCGGCTAAAGATGCTTCACGGTCATCCGAGCTGGATATCATGAACATCCGGGCATTATCTGCTTTTTGAAGTAATTCTATGATCCGTTTGAAACTCTTTAAGGCTTTCTCCGGTTTTACCTCCAAATCCTCCTCGATTTCTTCACAGAGGTATTCCCAGTCAGTAGACAGGTTCTCATCAGGGATTTCTGGCAGGGTGGATTTAAGTTCTCTTACGATCCGTTTTACTATAGCTTCATTCTCTTCCCGAATTTCCATATCCGGTTGGCTGTCTAACAGAGAAATCAATTCTTCCCGGCTCTTTCCCGCACCTGATTCCTCGAGATGATCAAGGAAGTCTTCGAGGTTGTTTCTGGCTTTTCTATTGCCGGTTTCTGTCAGCATCCATCTCAATCGTTGCAGGTTATGGACTTTGGTTAGGAAACTGCTGGTGCTGAGGTAGAGCGGATTTTTCTGCAATCGATATGCATTAGTCGGGTCATCAACCCAGCTTTCCTCACCCCTCTTCATGGTTTGTCGCAATCCCACCAGGTATTGGTCAATTATGTCCAGCATCCGGGGCAGGTTTTCCTGAGTAAGCAATGGATCACTCAGGAAGGTCTCCATCCACCCAATTACATTAGGAATTTCTTCCCTGTTATTGGCAAGACCCCGAACAACCAATTCAATTCTCCCAGTTGACATATTTGCGTCGACATACACCTGGACTCCGAGAACTTCACGACGCAACCGGGTTTGCATTTCCTCGAATTCTATAACTTCACTATCTTTGATTACTCCAATTCGCGACATTATTGCCGGCAGGAGTGTTACATATACAAGATCTGACTCCTCGACAACATTCATTCCCATCGCTACACCAATCGTCGAGGAAGACATGTGATCGAATGAGGAGACGACGAATGGGATCTCACCTTGCAGTTCTAGAACTTCATAATTCAATTGCTCATCATAGGACATTGGCGGATTGTCTATGAATTTTGGTAATTCGCCCTGTTTTTCCTGTTCTTCAAGTGCCTTTGTGTTCTGGTCAAACTCTTCTTTATATAGAGCGATAGCTTTCGCATCCTCTTCCACCCCGTATTGTAGTTTGAACTCATCGACATATCCGGCAAGACGTATTTCTTTTTCGAGTTTCGATTTTTCAATCAGCTCTGGATTGGGTGTAACTCCTACAGCATAGGGTTCAACCGTAAGCAATTTCCATCCATCAATGTACTCCCTCCAGAAATTGTTTCCTGTCTCGAGTTGCTTTTCAAGACTTGCGATACAATCCATCCCAACAACTGATTTTCGGAATCCATCAACTTTTTCAAGTTGCTTAAACCTGAAAAACCAGGCACCTGCTCTACCTCGTCTGAAACCAAACATTGGAGGTGAGTCGAGTATTAGCGTGAATCTTTTCTTGCGATTTTCAAGAAGGCTCTGCACTTCATTATTAAAATGTTGCAATTCGTCAGACCCATCTGCATAATCATACACTTCTTTGATTTGTCCGATAAGCTTCTCGCGCAGGTTCCCAATATTCTCTTCTGTCACATATGCATTGTTGTTCAAGTCAAAACTAAATGTAATGGGATGTCCCATGTCCCTGCTGGCGGAGCCACCAACTGATGTTATACCAAGGTCGGCTTCTCGGGTTTGGGAATTTATGAAGTAATCATACAGATTTGAGGATTCACCGTTGCTGAAGCTTCCGAGGAACAAGTTCAGAGCCAGCTCTTCTTCAAGCCCGTAATCCAACTCTGGACGCCAGCCATAGGCAATATAGCCGGGTCCTTGTGTGCTCTCACCCGGGTATTCAGCAGTTTTAATTAATCCGGATGGTTCAGCCATTTTGGGTTCAGGAAAATCATATTTGGACATTCCGAGTTTATTAATAGACTCAGGATTGTCATATGTTATGGTTTCTTTGCCGGGATTCTGAACAGAAGTTAATATTTTGTCGAGCTGATCGAGGCATTGCTCAATTCCTATTTCATCCGGGATAGAAACAATTGCTCCCATATTTTCCAGTTGATGAAATTCGCCGTGAAAACTCCACATATCCTCAGGAACCATCTCCCGGATTGCCTTTGGATCACCACCTGAAGAGTTGATTACAGGGTGATTATCACCATATTGCATCTTACTCAGAGGATCCCACAAAAAATTCCAGTGTTTCTCGTATCCACTGACCATTTCTGTATAAACTGTGCCTTTTTCTTCCAGAGACAAACTTCCATCTTCGGGATTTACGGTTACTCCAACATGGCAGACTTCACGCCGAACCTCTTCATCAGTGAAATCGGGATGCATCAAGGCATTCAGTTTGGCATGAAACAGCTTGTAGAAAGCATCTTCACCGGCAGTTGTGTTAAAATGATAAGCCGTCATCAACTGAGCGGTATAAGCAGAGCTGTTCCCAAGCGACATCTCCTCAAGGGCTGCAACCGCCTTGCCGACACTGCCTTTTCCGAGCAGCAGGTGTTCGCAGGTATGCGGTTCGCCTTTATCCCATTTCGGTGGTGTTTTTACCCAGAAAAATCCCTGCGGGACAGATTGAATGCGGACGAGATCGACTATGTAACCGGTTTTGATTGAAACAAAACGGGCTCCCATAGCGCGGTCTGAGCCATCTGTGTATAGGTTAAGAGTCTTGAAACCAGCTAAATTTTGATTTTGACCGAGGTTTTCAAAGTTTAGTTCATTAGAAGTAGCCGTCAATGTATCCACTCCACAGAAAAGGAGAAAAAAGAAAATAAGAAAAAGACTTGTTGTGCGCATGATGGTTCCGGAGTTGTTGAAATGTATTTCGCATGGGAGAAAAGTTCCCATTATGCAGTTTAATGAAGTTTGAGGGGAAATTCAATTGTTATGAATGAAGTTTTGCTGAAAAAATCAAGGCTGATGGACAATATGTGAGTAGCCCGGGAGTATATACAATCCGGAAACTAAGATTTACTGGGGTGCTTCGCTCTCAGTCTACAAACTGCTGGTTAAAATATCGTGGCAACGAGTAGTCCAAGTCAACATATTGTAAATAAACATGATAATAGATAATTAAGTATACTGTCCCCATAATTATTTCATTCTCCACCTGGGTATTCAATGATTCCAGCTTTTTCGACAATCGAACTGTCACCTGCTACAGAAGACAGATATAGTACATAACATTGTTCATCCGTATCTTGAGCATCCAAAAGTATAAAGTCGATTTTTTGATCCTGATCCAAATCTCCTGCCCATAATATCATTGGAATATTAGCAATGATTTGATTGTTATCATCAATGTGTCCATTAAAGGGTGAGTATAGAAATTCAATTTCCTGAGTCTTGTTCGGCTGCACATTAATATCTGTTAAAAACAAATGATAATCAACATAACTGCGATCATGACCGGATATTTCGCTTGCAGATGTTGCTAAAATATAACTACTTGATGAATAGAGCTGAAGGTGAAGTGTGTCATTTGCTTCCAAACATCGTACTGGTGCGCTTTCAATAGCACCGGTTTTTAGGTTGTTCATTCCAGTAAAGATCATAATTCTGCGTCCGGTGGTATCAATTTCATTGAAGGTATATATATAATCCAGGAAATACCAGCCATCAAATGGATTATAGTTTGTAAATGTGTCAATCCCAACGGTTGTCCTTGTCAATTCGGATGCACCTGTTTTGTCCTCAGTAAGCACCCAGCACGTGTCACCTTTTGAAATTCTTTTCCATCGGTTTTCTACTCCTAACATTTCAAAAATGGTAGGAGTATCTCTGGCATCGGAAATGTTAATCATAATTAGCAGGACAACCACTACCCGAATGAAATAAATCTTTTGGAATTTCACTTCTTTTCCTAGTGAGGCATTAAATTTCCGGGTTTGGAGAACCGGAACTACATTTCTACTTACCCGCAGGTCACAATTGGAATTCGTATTGCCAATCCAACCAGGGCACGTGGGACGTGCCCCTACTGTGCAATAAATACATTTATCTTGTGAGTACAACTTTAGTTACTGTATTGAATTGTCCAGCTTCAATCCTGACTAAATACACTCCGGAGGTGTTCATCCCTGCATCCCAGACAGTGGAATGATGACCGCCAGTTTGAGGATTGGAAATTATAGTCTCGATCAAACTCCCTGCGATATCAAAGACCTGTATTGAGACATTTGCATCTGCAGGTATACCGTAAGAAAAATTTGTGGTCGAGTTGAACGGGTTCGGGTATGCGGTTGACAAATAGGACTCTTCCGGCAAAGGTGGCTGAACGGTTACATTCAGGACTGTGAACTCATCTTTCTGATAAGTCAGACCTGAGCCTGTCAGAATATCTGAGACTTGTATATCGATCTGTTGGTCGCCACTCGATAATACTAAACGGAAGGATTCGCCATCTTGCATACCGTCAATACTCTCTGTGTAATCGTCATCACCCCATATGACCAAGCCACAGCGGTTTTGGAGGTCTATTGTTCCCTCTCCGACTATTACATCTTTCGAATTAAATGCTTCGATTCTATCTCCGGGTTGAACATTGTTACCCGAAATGTTGTTCAGTAGCAGGCTCATGTTTGTACCAGTTGAAACTAATAGACGATTCATTGCTGTATTGAGTTTCACTGCGGATGCTAATTCTTCCTCTTGTTCGGGAGGATAAACAAATGCAACATCTGCATCAACATTAACCTGATAACCCTGTCCCGGTCGCCAGGGTGGCATATTGGAAAATCTGAATTCAGGTGTCATGAACCGCCCCAAACCGTCTTTTGCAATAAGCACATTTTCAATGATTGGAGACAATACATAAAACTCGGGCGAGGAGGCAACAAGTTCGAAATTGGGAGCAAAACCTAACAGGTTCCAACCACCCTCAAGCTGGATTTCCTCGTCGAGTGGTATTGGAATTCCCTCTATTATTAAAACACATTCTTCCAATACATTTATTTGGTATGCTTCCTGCAAATCCCAGAAAGGGATGTTATTAAAATTGAATCTGGGTGAATAAAAAAGTCCATTTTCGTCTTTTACAATAAACAGCACATCAACAATGCCTGCCATAAGTAAAACTACATCCGGTCCCTCCTCCCCTCTCCAGTATCTGTCCTCTGGGATAATGTTCAGTGAGACCAAATTCCAACCTTGATTGAGTTCGATGACCTGTTCGACTAACTCTGGTTCGCGGATGGTTATTACAAGTCTATCTTCAGCAAATGATCCATCAGGATCTTCTGCTCTTACAGTAATTATGACACCTTCCGGTATACTAAACCTCGGTTCTGGCTCAAATGAAAGGATAGCATCATCGTCTATTTCCATGTTAAGATCGTCAGGATCACCCTCTGTTGAGTACCATAATTCATCGCCATCAATATCATCAAATACCTCAACAAGATCGACGATTTCAACTCTTCCGGGATCTGCATTAAAAACTCTATCTTCAATTTGGGCTACAACTACCGGGGGGTCATTGACTGGAGCGATTATGAGCCTAAATCTATCTGAGATTTGCTCACCACCTTCATCTTCACCTATTACTGTTATATCTACACCATTAGAGAGGTTGTAATTGTCATCAGGATTAATGAACAGTATATTGTTCTCACTAATCTCCATGTTCATTTCTTCGGGTGCTCCATTAATCCAATAAACAAGCTCACGACCGTCTAGGAAAATGAACACTTCGTCAAGATCAGCAATGATGGTCTCACCGGAGTCCTCATCTACTTCAACATCTTCAATCTCATTTACCCACCAATCGTCTATATTTCCAGGAATTATTTCAAGCCAGAAAACATCTTCTGCTATCTCACCCTCAAAGTCCTCTGCAATGACTGTGATTTCTATACCATCAGGAAGATTGAAATCCAAATCAGGATTTATACTCAGGATGTTATCATTGTCAATTTGCGTGTTCAATTCTTCAGGAATGTCTATGAAATTGAAGTTGAGTTCGTCTCCATCAACATCGAAAAACACATCATCGAGGTCTGCAATTTCAAACAATCCGGGATCCTGGTCTAAAACTATGTCATCAATTGGGTTAAGAACAATTGGTGCATCATTAATCGGAACAACAGTCAAATTAAAAACATCCTCAACAATCCCTCCATCAGGATCTTCAGCACTGATGGTAATTTCAATACCATCAGCTATGTTAAAATCGCGATCTGGTTCAAAGAATAGAAGATTATCCTCATCTATTTCAATGTTCAACTCATGGACATCACCCAATAAATTGTAGGTCAGTTCATCACCATCTACATCGGAAAACACATCATCAATATCTGCGATTACAACAAGTCTGGAATCCTCATTTACATCAATGTCTTCAATTTCCTCAACAACTACTGGGCGATCATTAACGGGACTAACAACCAACCTGAATTGAGTATCATTTGCTTCCCCTCGGGCATTCCTTGCGCCGACATTAATTTGTGCGCCATCGGGCAGGTTATAATTGATATCAGGATTAAAAAGGAGGGCATTGTTTCTATCAATTTCCATGTTTAATTCTCTCGGCACATCCGCCAGGAGAAATTCTATCTGCCTGCCATCCGGGTCGGCAAAGATGTTGTCGAGATCAACAATAAAAACCTGCCCGGGGTCCTCATCAACAACGACATCATCAATTGGTCGCAACAGAATAGGTGGATCGGCTTGAGCCGGATTTGCGAAAACAAGTGCTAAAAAAGTAAAAAGTAATATTGAAATTATGGTACGCATTGGTTTTCCCTCCGAATTACATTTATAATGCAAGAGCCAACAAATCGTGTGTATTTTGATTGGCAGCAACGAGAGCGCACGCCGTGCGCCCCTACGGCGTTGTTCACAATTGGGTTATGTGTTGCCAATCCGACAAGGGCACGTGCGAAGTGCCCCTTCGGCGAGAAAAAACACTTTTATTTTGTGAGTATAACTTTAGTTACTCTGCTGAATTGTTCTGTTTCGAGACGAATCAAATATAGCCCCGTCGAGTTCGTTCCTGCATTCCAGGGTATCGAATAATGTCCAGCGGTTTGATTTTCGGAAACAAGTTTCTCAACTAAACAACCTGTTATATCATATATTTGAATAGACACTTCTGCATCGTTCGGTAAACCGTATGATATTTTTGTTGTGGAGTTAAATGGATTCGGGTACGCAGTTGACATATAGAAACCTTCGGGCAATAGAGGTTGAACGGTCACATTCAGAACAGTAGATACATCAGTTCTGTATTTTAAACCTGAACCCATCAGCACTTCTGACAGCCTAATTTCATATTGATCATTGTTAGAAGAGAGCACTAAGCTGAATGTTTCCTGATCTCGCATGCCGTCAATTCGATCTGTGAATTCATCATCACCCCATACGGCTAATCCGCATCTGAAGTTACGATCTACACTTCCCTGTCCCACAATCGTATTATGGGAGCTCAGTACTGAGACAATATCTCCTGGTTGGACATTATTACCAGAGATATCATTCAGAAGCAAACTCATATTTGATCCCGTAGATTCCAGTGGTGAAATCAGGTTGTGCTCTGGATTAAACTTTTCAGAAAATGCCAATTCTTCTTCCTGTTCTGGAGGATATACAAATTCAACATCATCACTGGCGTTAACTTGATATCCCTGACCCGGTCGCCAGGGCGGCATATTGGAGAACTCGAATTGAGGTAACATGAACTCCCCTCTGCCGTTTTTAGCGCTAATCACATTTTCAATGATTGGTGACAGCACATAGAAAACTGGAGATGAAGCATCAAGTTCGTAGGCAGGAGTGTATGCTAAAAGATTCCAACCCTGTGCGAGTTGAATCTCCTGATCTACTGGTATGGGAATACCTAACCAGCGTAAGTCAACATTTTCTTCTACTTTTATCTGATAGGCTTCCTGGAGGCTCCAGAAAGGAATATTGCAGAAACCAAATTCAGGGACATAGAAACTACCGTTTTCATCTTTGGCAATATTCAATTGATCAATAATTTGCTCGAGCATCAAAACCACATCCGGACCTTCTTCCCTCTCCCAAAATTCCTCAACCGGAATGATGTTGAGGGAAATCATATTCCAGTGGTCGTTAAGTTCGATGACCTGCTCAACTAACTCTGGTTCGTTTTCAGCAACAAGTGTGATAATGGTAAACCCATTTACCGCCCAGACTTGTTGGCCCAACATAATTTCATCTATTTCGGCTTCAATTTCGATCTCATTATCAAAATCCCAATAGCGAAAATTAAATTGTTCACCATTTTGAAAGCCCTCAATCTCCTCGGTTCTTGGATCATCCCCCCAGACGGCAATTCCAATATCATTACCCGGGTCTATCATTATCGCGCCTGCACAAATTCCATCGGGTGTAAAAACACCAATTTCATCATGCTCTTCGAGGGGATCACCGTTCAATATAGCTGCGGTTACAATTATACTATGGCTATCTGCTGATACAATGTATTCAAAATGAGGTTCAAACTCTGCGACAAGTGTAAGCACGTTAAAGCCATCGGGTCTCCAGATTTGTCCTCCAGCAATTATTTCATCAATTTCGGCTTCAATTTCGATCTCATTATCAAAATCCCAATAGCGGAAGGTCATTAGTTCATCATTTTGAAAGCCATCAACTTCCTCTGTATCCGGATCATCACCCCAGACAGACAAACCCGCCGGAAAAGGTCTTTGGATATTATCCATTCCAATAACAACAGCACCTGCGCATATTCCAGCTGGAGTAAAGATTCCAATCTCATCGTTAATCTCAAGCATCTCACCATTTAATGTTGCGGAATTGATTAGTACTGCGGCATCATCACCTGTTGTAATAAATTCGAAATGTTGTTCAAATCCTGCAACTAGTGTGAGCTGCGATAAACCATCATTCTGCCAGAACTGCTCTCCAAATCTCAATTCATCAATTTCCGCTTCAACTTCAATCTCACTGTCAAAATCCCAATAGAGGAAATTAAGAAGTTCTCCTTCAACAAATCCTTCAACCTCCTCTGTTCTCGGATTATCACCCCAGGCAGTCAACCCTACTGGAAATCCCTCATTATTCATGATTTCTTCGATTGACACTGCACCTGCACATAATCCAGCCGGCGTAAAGACACCAATCTCGTCGTCATTCTCAAGCATTTCACCATGTAATGTTGCAGATCTGATTATTATGTTATGAGTCGATTCTGTGAGGTTGAATTCAAAATGAGGTCCTGGTTCCTGTTCCTCAATTCCAACTCCGCTCAGTTCGATTTCAAATTCGTTTCCCTCTCTGCCACCGTTATTTGAAATGATTGTCAGGACTGCTTCAAACTGTGCCTCTTCCTCCGGTTCGAACATTACCTCTGCCATCCAAATCTCATCTCTGGCTAAAACGAATTCGTCTTCAAAATTAGTGCTGAACATGCCGTTATTTATCTCTATGCTCTCTACTAGAAGGTCCTCAATTCCGATATTCATTATTTGGAATTCCCGAACCTCTACTTCACCGATGAAAACCTCACCAAAATCGATTTCTTCAGGATTCACAACAATTATTGGGTTTGGATCAAATTCGGCTACAAGCGAGAGTATTGTAAATCCGTCACGTTGCCATATGTCCTGCCCAGCAGCGATTTCATCAATTTCAGCCATAATTTCGATCTCTGTGTCAAAATCCCAATACCGGAAATTTAACTGTTCACCATTTTGGAATCCTTCGACAATTTCGGTTTGAGCGTCATCTCCCCAGGCTGTTAATCCCATGTCTTCACCTAGGATAGCACCTGCACAAATACCACCCGGTGTAAATGCTGCGATCTCGTCTTGCGCTTCGAGATCTTCACCGTTTAAAGTAGCAGAAGTAATAATAATTGCGTGATTATCTGCTGTTGCCACAAATCTAAAATGATGACCAGGTTCCTGATTTTCAATTCCTGTCCCGCTTAATTCCACCTCAAATTCATTTCCATCCTGACCACCATTGTTCGAAATTATTGTTAGAATCGCTGCTTGAACACCGACATCTTCAGGTTCAAACGAGACCTCTATTATCCTGAACTCATTTCTGCCTAATGCGAACTCGTCCTCGAAATCAGTGCCAAATGATCCGTCATTTATCTCAATACCCTCCACAATCAGATCATCAATACCATGATTCATTATTATGAGTTCTTGAACTCCAGCATCTCCAAGCAACACTTCTCCGAAATTAACCTGTCCGGGTACTACTTCAATCACAGGATCTGGTTCAAACTCGGCTACAAGTGTAACGACAGTAAACCCATTGGGGAACCAGACTCCATTTCCAACAAGAAGCTGGTCGATTTGTGCTAATACCTCAACCTCATTGTCAGAATCCCAGAAACGGAAATTTAATTCTTCGCGCTCAACAAATCCTTCAACTTCTTCGGTTTGAGGGTCATCACCCCATGCCAGCAAACCGATGGGAAATTCATTATCAACGTCATTTATTGCCAATCCACCGGCACATACTCCACCAGGCGTAAATACTCCTATCTCGTCAAAACCAGTTAGCATTTCACCATTTAAAATTGCCGAATTGATAATAATGGCACCATCCCTAATGGTTTCCCTATACAGAAAATGCGGTTCTTGATCCTGTTCTTCAATCCCAGCACCACGTAACCCTACTTCAAATTCATTTCCTCCCTCGCCACCATGATTCGAGCTTATTGTTATAGACGCTTCATATTCACCTATGTCTTCAGGTTCAAATGTAATTTCGAAAACAGCAACTTCGTTTCTGGCTAAAATGATTTCGTCTTCAAAATTGGTGCTAAATACGCGATCATTTGTTTCAAGATTTTCTACTACAAGATCATCCAAACCTGTATTACTTATGCTGAGTTCACGAACTTCAACATCACCGACGAGAATTTCTCCAAAATCAATCTCAACGGGATTAACGACAATTTCAGGATCTCCGTTTTCTTCCGTTATGAGCGAAAGTATTACCAACGAGTTGGGTTGCCATACCGGTTCACCCATTTCGACATCATCGATTATGGCTTCAAGTTCTAACTCATTGTCAGCATCCCATATTAGAAAAATCATTTCTTCACCACGTCTGAATCCCTCAATTACCTCAGTTTGAAGATCATCACCCCAGGCAAGAATACCAAATGGAAATTCATTATCAACATCGTTTAATGATCTACCACCGGCACATATCCCACCCGGTGTGAAAATTCCAACCTCATCACGGCCTTCCAGCAATTCACCATCAATAGTCGCTGAATTAACCATGACAGCACTGTTCATATCAGTTTGATCAAAAAGGAAATGGATTCCTGGATCTTCTTCTTCGATACCGGTGCCCCTCAGTGCAATTACAACCCTCCCATTCTCATTACCATCATCATTAGAGGTTATTGTCAGAACGGCTTCATAATCAGCTTCATCATCAGGTTCAAATGATATTTGTATTATCACCATCTCATTTTGTTCAAGATCAATTCTATTTTCGAAATCTGTGCTGTATACACGGTTGTTTACTTCAATGTTTTCAATAACCAAATCCATAAATCCATCATTGCTGATCTGGAGTTCCAGTACTTCTGCGTCACCAACCGGAACCTCTCCAAAATCAAAAGCCATCGCATTAACCTGTAATTCAGGTGGTGGCATTGCTAAACCTACTCCAATCAAGTCAACCACGAACTCTCGTCCTTCCTGATCATTAGAAAATATTGTGAGGCTTTCATTATATTCACCCACGTTATCCGGTTGGAAAATGATACCAATCTCAATGATTTCACGAGGCTCAATTTCAAATGCATTTCCGCGATCAATTGAAAACAATTCGCTGGAGGTTATGATATCATCAATAGTGAGAATTTCACCTCCAGCATTAAAGATCTCGAGAATAATACCCCTTTCTTCTCCGACTATTACATCCCCAAAATCGAGTTCCTCTGAAGAGACCTCGATTATCGCAGGCAGTGGTATAATTGTCAGTGTGAATTCAGCCTCAGCAGTCATTTCTCCCTGATCTGTAGCCACAATTGTTATCTCAACACCATCGGGAATTGCAAAATTCTCGTCAGGATTAAAACTGAGGATGTTATCATCACCAATTCTCATATTCAGTTCATCCGGGGCGTTTATGAAATCAAATCTCAGTTCGTCTCCATCAATATCGGAAAAGATATCATCAAGGTCAGCAATGATTGTCATGCCAGGATTTTGATCAACGACTCGGTCCTCTATCTCTCTCTCGACAATTGGAGCGTCGTTGACGGGGGTGATAACGAGTATGAAGGTCTCCTCAGAGGTTAGACCTTCATCATCTGATGCAATAATCGTTATCTCTGCACCACCTGGAAGATTGAAGTCTTGATCGGCTTCAAGAAAAAGTAGATTGAGATTTTCTATTTGCATGCCAGCCTCAGCAGGTGCTCCGACTATCTCATAATCGAGTTGGTCATCATCCTCATCTGGAAAGATCTCTGTAAGATCAACTATATCTACTCTACCGGCATCCTCATCTATCGTCAGATCTTCAATATCTCCAACCCAAGGTGGTGGACCTTCTCCTCTCAGGATCGCCAACCAAAAAACATCCGAGACTAACTGTTGATACGGAGCTTGCGAATAGGTCTTATTTAGCAAGACCAGATCCTTTTTTTCGACCGGCTAGAGTTGGCAAGAGGGCTCGCGGGTTTGAAGATGAAGACCCCGAAGATAAAGATTTTGCGG
>JABGPL010000024.1 GCA_018644935.1 Calditrichota bacterium
CCACAGACATCAATCTGTTGGTTAATATCCCCAATTTGCTTAATGATGCTAAACATGCCAAGTATCAACATAAGCAGAATAACTGAGATGGTTATAACTGAGTTACGCATATTAAATGATGACTCCTCTTATTAGTCTTTCCAAACTCTCCTTCGCAGCATCAACATCAAAATTATCCAAATCATCAGCAATCTTCTTGAAAGTCTCTTCATGCTCTGTATCACACAATAATTCTTCCAACTCATCGAGTTTATCAGTTGCCGCGGACAGATCCTCATCAATTAAAATCATCATTGATTCTGCGAGTTCTTTTAGCTTGTTGGTGTCTATTGTCTTTTTAGTTGTCGGCTTGCTGCGCTCTTGTTTTCTGGTGTCAAGTTTGCTAACGGATGTCAGAACTTCTGCTAACGCTACTGATGTTTTGGAAATGTGTTCCTCAAAGGAATTGGATTGATTCTCCTTTAGTGCTTTTTCTAATCCCGCTGCCAGATTGAATAGGTTCTTTACGCCCAGGTTACCGGCAACACCTTTCAGGCTATGAGCGTTTCTGGTGGCGGTTTCAATATCTCCCGCTAATATTAACTCGCGAATTTCTATTTCGAATTCGCAATAACTACCGGCAAATTTCAGCAACAGCTTTCTGTAGAATTCTTTACTTCCACCCACTCTTTTTAACCCATCCTCAATATCTATTCCCGGTAGGTCAGGCAAAACTACTTCTTCTTTTTTAATTGGTGTTGCGGCAGTTTTTTGGGAAGAAGCATCATGCTTTATCCACTTCGCGAGGGCTCCGTAGAGTTGGTCCAAATCGATTGGTTTAGTCACATAGTCATTCATCCCAATTTCGAGCACGTTTTCACGAACTCCGGTCATTGCGTCAGCGGTCATTGCGATTATTGGCAGATCATTAAATCTGTCATCTTCTCTGATGTGTTCTGTCGACTCGTAACCACTCATAACCGGCATCTGGAGGTCCATTAGTACTACGTCGTAAGTCCCCGGAGGATTCTCTTCTGTTATGTTGTTTAATGCAATCTTTCCATCCTCGGCAACAGAGACTTTGAAACCTTCACTCTCAAGCAATTCAGTGGCGACCTGACGGTTTATTTCATTGTCCTCAACCAACAGGATGTGAGCACCCCGAACCTCCTCGATAGTTGAAGAAGCAGCTGAGGTTATTTCTTCCAATTCCTCCATACTTTCAAATGAAATGGCGAATGAATCCATGATGGTATTAAACAGCAAGGAATGGTTTACCGGTTTAACAAGGAATCCATCGAGGTCCAGATCAGCCGCTTGCTTCATGATCTCTTCTCTTCCGTGAGCGGTGATCATAATAATTTTCGGAACATGTGGCAACTTCAAATCATATTTTATCTTTTTGGCTGCCTCCATGCCATTCATCCCGGGGAGATTCCAGTCGAGCAGAGCTAATTGAACATAATTTGACTCATCACCCGAGCGTTCAATAATTTCCCTTATCCCGTCTTCAGCATTTTCAAACAAAGCAGATTTGAAAGTGTAATCATCAAGACAATCTTTTAGTACTTCTAACGCAGTTGGATTATCATCAACAACGACTGTCCGTAAATTTTTTAACTCACTCGGGATTGTTTGTTTAGATATTTTCCTGTCAGATAGCCTAAACATACAGAAGAATTTGAAAGAACTCCCTTCACCGTAAACACTTTCGACCCAAATCCTGCCACCCATCATTTCGACCAGTTTTTTGCTGATCGCCAGACCTAAACCGGTTCCTCCATATTTCCTTGTTGTTGAAGTGTCCGCCTGCTGGAAGGATTGGAATAGTTTTGCCTGCTGTTCTTCGGTTAATCCGATCCCGGTGTCTTTCACTGAAAACTGAATTTTTACATCTTTGCCATCAGTCTCCAATAACTCCGCAGATATTCGGATTTCGCCTTTTTCAGTGAATTTTACGGCATTGTTTGAGAGATTCAAAATGATCTGACCTATTCGTAAGGGATCTCCCTTGAGGTATATCGGGACACCCTTTTTGATGTCAAACACCAGATCCAAACCCTTCTCTTTGGCTTTGACCTCAACCATGTTTGAGATGTTTTCGACCACACTATTCAGGTCGAAATCAACAGTTTCAATGTCGAGCTTACCGGCTTCAATTTTTGAGAAGTCGAGGATGTCATTGATTATGCCGAGGAGGTTTTGAGCCGAGTTCTGGATCTTCCGGGCGTAATCATGCTGTTTTCGGTCCAACTCGGTTTTTCGCAGGAGGTGATTAAGCCCAAGGATTGCGTTCATCGGGGTTCTGATTTCATGACTCATATTGGCAAGGAAATCGCCTTTGGCTTTGGTGGCTTCTTCAGCCAATTCTTTAGCAGCAGCTAGCTCCTTCGTACGTTCAGCCACCTGCTCTTCAAGGTGGTTTCTGTGCTGTTCAAGTTCAATTTCTGAGTTTTTCTGCTCCGTAATGTCGATATGCGTTCCGACTGTCTTCGTTGTCATTTTTCCATCATCATCCCTAAGTGTGCTACCTCGTGACCATATCCATACCCAACTACCATCCTTACGCTGCATCCTGAAATTGCTCTCGTATATGCCAATTGAGCCACCTTTGAGGTAATCTCCAAAGTTTTCACTTGACTTTTCCCTGTCATCTGGATGAAGCAGATTCACCCAGGCTTTTTCAAGATTGTTTTCTCCAGACATGTCGAAGTCGTTTATGTCACGTCCAAGCATCGAGAAATATTCTTCACTACACCATAAAAAGCCGGTATCACTGTGAAATTCCCAGGCTCCAGTGTTTGAGGTTTGAATGAGAGCTTTATATCGTGCTTCACTTTCTCGAATTACTTGTTCGACTTTTCTAATTTCCTCCAATTGCTTATTAAGTTTTTGATTTGCCTCTTCAACAGCTTTTGTTCTTTCCTTTACTTTCTCTTCTAATGTTTCATTCATCGAAGCTAATGCCTGTTCCATTTCCTTCCGGGCAGTGATGTCAACTGCACTCAAAATGAAACATTTATCACCAAAGAAATCAATTGGACGGGCATTAAGCAGGCAGGTGGCAAGTTTGCCATTATTATATCCCTTTAACACCAGTTCGTAATTCTGAACAGACTCCTCGCAGCCCAACTTATCTAAAATTACTCTTCGATCCTTGGGATCATTAATAATCTGGAATGCTCTGATTTTCAGCAGCTCATCCTCTGTTGATCCATTCATTTGGATCATTGCTTTATTTATTCGTACTATTCTGCCTGAAGGAATCTTCACGATTGCTTGAGGAACGGGATTACTCTCAAGTAATCGATCAAAGGTTTCCTCTCTTTCCTTAAGTGCCCTCTCTGCTTTTTTCTGTTCTGAAATATCCAGAGATAAACCAGCGATTTTAATCGCCTTTTTATCATTATCCCATTCAATTGCCCTTCCCATATCCAGCACCCAGACATAATCTCCCGATTTTTTTCTCAATCGATATTCAGCTTTAAAGGTCTCGGTATTACCAGCGATATGTTCCTTTAATTCTTCCCAGACACCTTTAAAATCATCTTGATGTATCAGCTGAATTTCCTTTTCTTTTATCTCATCTACATCCTCATTGGAATACCCATACTGTTCATAGAATCTCAATGAATCATAATTAGACTCCATAACTTCTAAATCCAATATCCAGTAGTATGCACCCATCGATTCAAGCGAGAACCGGAATCGTTCCTGACTGGCTTTTAATTCTTCCTCTGCTTCCTTCATTTCTGTGATATCTCTCATGCTTCCAACCATGCGCAATGGTGTTCCGTCCTCGCCTCTCTGCGCTACTATACCCCTGTCTTCGACCCAGATTGTAGATTTGTCCTTCCGTATCATCCTGTGAATACTGCGATAGTCTTCATTTCCAGCCAGGCACTGATTAATTCCTTCAAAAGCGTCTTCTGCGTCATCCTGATGAAGAAAATCCTTAAATGCTTCAACATCGTGCTCCATGAATGATTCATCCAATTGCAGAATCTCCAGCCACCGTTTGTTATGAGTAACAACATTGGTATCAATTTTCCAGTCCCACACCCCTTCACCAGTAGCTTCCAGTGCGAACTTAATACGCTCCTCGCCAACTTTCAGCATTTCCTCGAGAGCTTTTTGTTCTGTTATATCCTGCTTCATCGCAACAAAATGGGTTATTTCACCATCCGAATTTTTAACAGGTGAAATTGATGCGGATTCCCAGATTAAATCTCCGTTTTTTATCTTAGTCCTAAATTCTCCTTTCCATGTGTCTCCACCGATAACTGTTTTCCAAAGATTTTCATAGAAAGCTTTATCGTGATATCCAGAGTTAAGAACTTTTGGATTTGCACCAATTGCCTCTTCTCTGGTGTATCCTGTAGCTTTCGTGAAATTATCATTAACATATTCAATGTTTCCCTCGCGATTGGTTATGACTACGGTTACCGGACTTTGTTCTACTGCCAGAGATAGTTTTCTGAGTTCATTCTCGGCCTTTTTTCTCTCGGTAATATCACTGACTATCGCCGTAAACAGCTTAGAGTCCTTGAGCTCAACTTCGCTAATCCCTATTTCAATCGGAAATAGTTCGCCATTTTTGCGTTTAGCGTTCACCTCAAGGCGTTTTCCAATTACTTTCTTGACTCCGGTTTTTAAATAATTTTCTAAGAAGGAATCATGGGTTTCAGCGAATTCATCCGGGATGAGGATCTTTACATTTTGTCCGATAACCTCTTTGAGGGAATATCCAAATATCTTTTCGGCTGCAGGATTAAATGTTTCTATTATACCTGCGCTATCTATCGATATAATCCCATTGGTCGAGGCTTTGAGAATAGCATCCGTTTTGTTCTTGCTGTCAAGCATCTCCGCTTCTGCTTTTTTCCGCTCATCAATATTCAAAGAATACTCTATCATCTGAACAAGCACGCCATTTTCGTCAAATATTGGATAACCATGTACCTCCACAAAATATGGTTCACCATTTTCATCAAAATGGATATGCTCCAAAACAGCCGGTTTGCCTGTTTCTTTAATCACTTTCAAGGGACAGGGATCCGTTTCCAATTCGCAGGGGATATCACTGTAATGGGACAGTGCATGGCAAGTTGTGATTTCCTTGCCAGCTGCCAATTTTTTGGCGAAGCTGTTTGCCAGTAGAACCGAATAATCCTTGACGTCAATAACATAAAAGGGATGACTCAGAGAATTAATTGTCATCGACAGCATTTCTTTCTGTTCGGATAATTCTGCAGTGCGTTTTTCAACCTCTTCTTCGAGGTGATCCTTATAGTCTTCCAATTCCTGATGGTGTTTCTGAAGAGTTCTTGTCGTTTTTTCACCGATCAAGATACTGAAAATAGTTGCACCAATAGCCAAAACAGCCACGATGACTAAAATGACAATAATAATCATTCTGGTCAGATAATATGAAGACAGGGCATCATCGTAATCGATTTCAACGGCAATGCCGAAGTTCAGATCATCAACCCATCGCCAGAGCCCAAACACTTCCACTCCGCGATAATCACGATAATCCTTGATATCATCGGAGTCGATTTTATTCACAGCATTCTGAGCCATCAGGGTTAAAGGCTGCTCATCCCTGGGTTTGGCAGGTAGATAACCCTCAACCATGTTTCCACCGGGATTTCTTGCATGTAATCTCAAAATGCTGTTTTCATTGGGGTTTAATAACCCCAATTCTTTCAACTGCTGTTCAAATCTGCTGTTGGAGATCAATAAGCCGGTCTTATCGATTGCATATGTTTCCACAGACGATCCAGCTACACCTAACTCACATAGCCGGGTTATAACTTTAGCAGGACTGTCCCGCAGAGTCAAAACGGCAATCACTTCTCCAGCCTTGTTTTTAATAGGAACCGCATAGAACATGGTTGGCTTTATCTTATCTTTGCTTAAATCCGTTCGGATAGGCGGGATAAAATTACTTTTGCCAGCGAAAACCTCCTTTAATAAATCTGGACATTGCTCATATATCAGGTTGGTCGTCCCAAGGTTTGTATTTCGCATCGAGCCGATACTGATGTAATCCGAATTAATAATGAAAAATCCTGCATCATCATGCATTTCCCGAGCTGTCTTTATCCGTTCACGCAATTTGGCAAGGGTTAAGTTTTCGGATAAGCTTTCTTTATCAGTCGGGTCCAGAAGCAACTTCTCAACATACTGAATGAGGATCTCATCTGACGCAACTTCTTCCATTAAATCAATTTTATTATTGATCCATAATTTAAGAATTTCCTCGGTTCCATAAATTGATGAGCGGAGTGTTTCTTGCGTGTATAATATTGTTTGCTTCTTTACCCGATTTAATCCTATAAGAGTCAATAGCAAAGTGAGAGTAAGAAATATACCTATGATTAAAATGACAACGGGGTTCTTTTGCTGCATGACCATTTCGTCATTCTTTGAGGCGAGTTTGGAAAGAAAACGAAGGAGGAAGTACAAGAGAATTATGACAGTGATGAAGATCAATCCGATCTGAAAAATCATTTTTAACGGGATCTCCGACCTGTCTAAACCATACTCATGTTTAGCATCAGCAACCTCGATCCATTTGGAGAACAGTTCATTCTTTTCTGCAGAGGAAACTGATGCCTCCGCTTTTCGGAGAGCAGAATGCAACAATGGCCAGTCGTCACGTACACCTAAGCGCAGGTTCTGGTAATCCCCATCACCCAGGCTAACTTCACCAGAGATATGAATTCCTGTCAGCATATTTTGAAGTTTCAGGTAGTTAACGACAGCTTCCTCACCGAACGTGGCGTCTGCTTCACCTGTGATCACTGCTTTCAGGCAGGCAAGAACATCATCGACCAAGTGAAGTTCAATCGTGGGATATTCGTTTTTAAGGATTTCTTCGTAAAAGAAACCCTTTGGCAAAGCAACAACTTTCCCTGATAATTCCGGCAATGTTTCATATGGATTTTCGAATTTGCTGACGATGACATTTGGATTTGTGATGTATGGATCCGTGAAGAGGATATACTTATCACGGTCTGCCGTTTTGACAATGTTCAACATAACGTCAAGTTTGCGGGACCGCATCATATCCATTAATTCTGACCAGGTTAACCCGGAGATAAATGTGACTTTAAGACTGAGTTTTTCTGCCAGCAGGTTCATATACTCAACGGATAGACCCTGTGGTTTTCCATCTTTAAAAAAATTAAATGGAGGCCATGCCTCTTCGTTGCTGACTCGAATTTCGGGATTTTTACGTAACCAGTCTAATTCCTTGGGTGTTAAGGAGACTTCAAGTGATTCATTCTGAACCTTTTTTTCTGTAAAAGAGACCCATTTATTCCTGATTTTCTTGTGCTCATCTTCCGATATTGTAGCTATAACTTTATCGAGCATGTTTTTTAAAAGCGGCCAGTCTTTTCGAACAGCCATATAAACATCAGATTCAAGAAAGGGAACTGGTATTATCGGCTTAACATTGAAAAGAGAGTATTCCGAGATGTTGTAGGACGTTGAAATAATATCACCAATAAACGCATCAGCCTTACCGGTTATCAATTTGTTTAAGGCTTCCCGTATATCCGGAGCAGTTATTACATTAAGTTCAGGATAATCAGCAGCAAGGAATCCTTCAACTGTATATCCCTTTACAACTACAATAGTTTTATCCTTCAGATCATCAAAAATGGTAATGGAATCATCATGTTCTCGAATAAACACAAAATCTGAAACTTCTATGTATGAGGTCGTGAAATTTGCGAACTCCTCTCGCTCTTCGGAGTGATAAATGGCGGGAAGTACATCAATCTTTTTATCCTTGAGTTTGGCTAAAAGCTCGTCCCAGGTGTATCCATAGACAATTTCAATATCTATCCCAATCTTCTCTTTGATAATTTCTAAATAATCACTTGCGATCCCGGTATATTTTCCATATTCATCAACGAAATCAAAGGGTGCCCAATCCATCTCACCACCAACAACGATCTTCTGATGACTTGCTAACCATGCTTGTTCCTCTGAAGTCAGCTCAACGGATTGGATTATTTCTCTATTGGCTACTTCAATCGATACCCATTTGTTACGTATTTCCTGGTGTACAGATGTTGGAATGGCATCGAGTGCTTTGTCCAGAATACTTACAAGAATAGACCAGTCTTTGCGTACGCCGAAGCTCATTCTTCCGGCACCGATCCCCGCCTCGGAGGCGACACGCAAATTCAGAAGTGAGTGTTGTTGACAAAGATAGGCACCAACCCCCAGATTAATCACTGCGCAATCTGCTTTTCCGAAAGCAACTGCATTTAAGCCATCAAGTGGGGTAGTCACAAAAAGAGGTTTGATGCCGGGATAATTCTGGATGATCTTTTTAACGTAGAAATAATCCCTGACCATCGCTACGGTTTTCCCGTTGAAATCAGCCAGACTTTTAACACCAGCATGGTCAGTTCGTGTCATGATAACAATCGGGAGGCTTATATAGGGTTCTGTAAAAGACATAAATTCCATCCGTTCAGGCGTACTCGCAACGACGGAAATTACATCTATCTGGTTTGTTTTTATACCGGACATCACTTCTGACCAGATCAGACCGGGAACAACCTTCATCTCTGTGCCAAGTAGATCATTGATAAGCGAGATGTATTCAAATGACATGCCTTGATAGACACCGTCTTTGTCCCTGAATTCAAAGGGCGGATATGCGATATCAGCACCAACTCGGATAGATTTATGATCTGCTAACCATGCCAGCTCTTCAACAGTCAGGATATTTTCCTTTTCATCTCCCAGGCAAATAGCACTGAATGAAAGTATGAGCAGAAACGAAAAAAATCCTGTTAAAAATGCCGGAGATTTTATATGAAATCGCATTTATCTTAGCCTTTGGTAAAAAATCGATTACAGATGAGCCTTGCAGTTGAAAATGGACAAGAGATGTCGGTGCGGAGAAGTTTACTGCATTATAAAACTAATTAAATAGCCGTTCAGATACAATGGATAGGGTTGGGTTCTTGTGGTGTGGAATGCAATTTAAGTGGTTGGAGCATGGAGGTGTTTTGATGGTCAATTGGCTCGATAATGCCTTGGATGTCGTTTTGTAAAGAAACTTGGGCGACGAAGTAGCCCAAGCCATACGGTGGGAATACCACCTGTGTCTGTGTGGCCCTGGCTACTTGTTGCCAGGGTATCATTACAAGATACAAGTCACAAGAAAAACGATTTTATTGATTGGAGATTACAGATTTGTAAAGAAACTTGGGCAACAAGTAGCCCAAGCCACACAGTCTTATATAGACCATGTGGCTCTAGCAAAAATTCTTACCGAACCAACATCAATTTCCCAATCGTTTCCTGCCCGTCCGAATTCAACCGGACAAGATACATACCACTTGATATGTCTGTAGCATCCCAGGTGGTTGTGTGGTGTCCTGCCTTTAGATTAGAGTTGACTAATTTTGAAATCTCGCGACCGGTGAGGTCAAAGACACTTAAGGTGACTCTACCGGGATCGCTAAGGCTGAACGTGATTTCGGTTGTGCTGTTAAAGGGATTCGGGTATATGGATGTCAGACCGAAATCTGAGGGAGTTGTTGTGGGCATTTGTAGTTCGACAGCTGCGAATCCATTGGTTTCGTATGTGGCTTTGCCAATGATCCACTCGATGTTTGCCGACGTTTCTCGACCTTCCGTGAATATTCGTACTTCTAACTCATCGCCAGCAATCGCTCCATCGATTTCATCCGTTGTCGGATCATCACCCCAGATTGCTATACCACCTGTGCCGTCAATGACAAATCCTGAACCTTCTAATTCTCCATGTGCGTATACACCAACTTCAGTTTGTTCCTTCGTCGTAGTAAGAAGCAGCAAACTCATGTTCTCGCCAGTGTTGAGGTGAAGGGGAAAGTCATCACCTGCGATTATTTTGTTAGGATTGCCTTTGTCAAATGCAAATCTACCATCAGGAACATTATATACTAAATCTGCGGCACCGTCCATTTTAACGAGATATCCGCTACCCTCACGCAGGTCTCCCATATTGCTGAAGCCAAATGGAACAGAGTAGAATCGTCCTGCGCCATCTTTTGCCAATTCGAGCTGTTCGACGATTCCCGAAAGAGCGACGACGGCTTCGACCGGCTCGCGTGGGTAATATGCAATCATCTGCCAACCGTCATTCAATGGAATCGGTTGATCAGCAGGTATGGACATTCCTTCGAGAGTTAGTTCAGCTGCTTCGCCCAACTTAATCATATAACCTTCGGCTGCATTCCACCTTGGGATATTGTTGAAACCAAAAGCCGGACTGTAAAAACGACCCTGACCATCTTTCAGAAGTAGCAGCAAATCTTCTGCTACAAGAGGCTCCATTAACTCGAGAATGTTTTCTGGTTCGGGCTGTAAGTTGACCGAAACCATATTCCAGCCGAGGTCAAATTCCAGAGTTCGTTCAGTAGGAGCAGGACCATCGCCAACCGTCAACACTACCGGTATTACCAATTCTCCACCTCGACCATCATGTGTGAAGTTCAGGAAACCCCGGTAAGTTTCCGGGGTAAGGGCTGTGGAATTGAGAGTTAGGGTTAAAGGCATATCCTGATCAGCTTCAATTACTCCCTCAGTTGGATCAAGGATAAACCAGTCGCGACGGGTCGCCAATTGCCATATATCGAGTCTGTCATCCGCACCATCGTTGTTAATTGTCATTAACACCCAGCTATAAACGTCGTAAGTGTTGGTGATAAATGCTGCTGAGGGGCTTCCGCCAAGTTCAGGTTCAAGTTGCGCTGCCATTTGAATTTCTTCACCATCCGGGTCGAGTTTGAAAAGTGTCTGAACCTGATCCAGATTGGCGAAAATATACAACGGCATTCCATCAGGATCGTCTGGCCAATATGCGAGACCGTAAATTCTCATACCCTGTCTGTCGATTTCAGCCTGGAAGTTACCGCCACGGTCGAATCCCTGTATATCGGTTGTAGTACCAGAAATCCACAACCAGTCTCGACCCGGATCATACGCAATTGCTACTGCCGGATTGAACGGGCTCTCAAATGTAGCACCAACTTCACCTTCGGTAGTGAAACCCGTAACAAAATCAGAATCAATTCCCCAGATAAACTCTCCGTCCCATGCTAGATCCTTGAAACCACGGGCAGATTCCGTTGGTTGGGGGAACGTATCTACCAACTCACCTTCTCCGTTAAAGATGTATATCGTCGGATTATTATCGTTTGATCCTGAAACGTAATATCGACCATTAATGAAGACTACTCCCAGAATCCGTGAATCATCTACTTCAGCTCCAAGGTTAAAATCATTGCGTAATGTCCAGGGATCAACATCTGCACCACCTTCGATGGTCCGCTCACTTATGAATGAAACCTGACCAGTTCCTCCATTATGAACACTGAACTCAACCACCGCTTCATCCTCCAGGGCTAACTCACGCTCGATTCTCTCAAACGCAGGGTCAAATTCTGACCACAACATCTGAACATCCAGATCCACATCCTGTTCACCCTCAACTATTTCAGCCTCGACTGTCAATGGTAGATAATCCTCGGCTGAGAAACTCAATTCATAAACACCTTCAGGAAGCGAATTGAACTCAAACTCGCCATTTTGAGCTGAGAAGCGGGTTAATAAGAATGGAGACATCGAGATTTGTACATCTCCCATTGCATCACCTGTTCCGGCATCAGTTACAGTTCCTGTGATATTTCTGGTCACTGTTTCGAGTGACATTACCAAACTCATTTCAAATCGAGGCTGATTTTCATCGGAGAGGTTGAATTGTAGAATAGTATGATAAATGCCCGGTTCAAGCTCTCCAGGAGCGATAAAGGCTTCAAGTTCGGCAACCTCACCACCGGGGATGACTCCCTCTTCTGGATCTACAGTCAACCAGTTAGGTTCGTTTATACCATCATCAGTGATAACTATAACAGCTTCATTCATTCTCCCTACCCAAAGGTTCTGTCCATCATGACCAATGCCGAAGGAACGTGTATCTGTTGCAACAGGAAAGTGTTGTATTTCTTCCCAAGTCCATTCCCCATCCTCATTTTCTTGAATATCCACCTGCCATGCAAAGAAATTCTCATCATTGGGATCAGGTCTCCAGGATACCCACAGGTGTCCATCTTCATGTTCGCGTGCCCAGTAGATTCGTCCTCTGAAATCTTCAAAATTCTCGCCATCCAGCAGGTTATCCACCTGACCGACAAGATTCAACTCATCATTCAGATCGAGGATTAATAAATCGATTTGAGCGGGGGCCTCACCAGGTCTGCCGAAAATGATACAGAACAACAAATCACGTTCAGGATCTACAGTGCAGGACATTAAATATCCACCAATTTCTGCGTTTCCAAGATCATTACCCTCGAGGTCATAGCGAATAATGTAAGTATTTTGCCACTGTGCCGCGTAGAAAACACCATCATAGTAGGTTCCCCCGAGTGGTGGGACATTCGGCTGAACCTCGGCAACAACTTCCAGTTCTCCACCAATATCTCTGTATCCGGTAAAGAAACCCTCTGTTGGGAGCCCGGTGTTAGGATCAATAATCGTGTGGGTGACCCACATGATATCGTTTTCAAAGTCTTGCCCGAAACCGAAAGAGCCGGCATGAGCACATTCATATTCATCCAAAACATCACCCGGATTATCACGGCGTGGTCCTTGTTGCATTTCTTCCTCACGCCTGACCCCCATATAACGAGTTGAATACTCAACATCCTCATCAGCGTCATTAATCAGGACAAATTCGGTGACCACTTCATCACCGGGCTCAATATATGTTCCAAACCCAATCGGATCTGCAGTAATGGTGCCAATTGCTTCCAAAGGTAGAATGAAGGGCAGGATTAGCAAAATCAGGTAATAGTGATTTCTAAATGCCAACATGTTTCGCTCCAGCTGTATAATAATTTTGAAACTCCGAATCTCAATTCGGTCGAATGGGTTGCAGTAGATTAAAAGCCGTTCATATTCAGAAATAGTAAGCAATAATTGGGTTATTGTCAAGGTTGTTTTTATGCATCAGTGAAAGAATAGGCTGTGATATAAATTGAATTCTCCCCTGAAAACTCAATCTGAATCAATCAAGGCAAAATATGTAAAAAGGTGTGCGTATCATTTACACCAAGTGCTCTGCCACTAAGTCTTCAGTATTCTTGACTTATTTAATAAAATAGGTTAACTTGAAATGTTACCAATTTTTCTGGAAATCGCATGTCTATGAAAGTTTCGAAATTCATACTTGTTTTATTGCTCGCCGGAGCTGTATTTGCGGGTAGACAGGTTCGGACGATAGATCAACTGCAAGATGAGATTGGGAAAACCTCTGATTATGGTCAAATCAAAGTTGATCAACTTATTATTGAGACAGATGGCAATGATATTATTCTGAAGTGGAATAATTCAAGGCAGTCACACCCTCAAACCGGCTCCTCACTATCAGGCTACAGGATAGAATGCGGGAACAACCTGATAAGCATGCGACAACTTACCTCGACCAGAAACTCCACTTTTCGACACTCAGGTTTTGCAGATCATAAAGGTTTGTACTATACAGTTATTCCTGTTTATGAAGGTGAAGAACCATTAAAATTTCCCGGTCGTATTCGACGAGATGGCAGTATTCTTCTCGATTTTGAAGATGGGGAACTTAACCTTCTTCCATTCGGGGATCAGGAGGATGTTGATCCTGATGCATGGGAAGTGTCTGATGAGGAGCGATTACCGGAAAGTGAACACTCACTGAAATTGTTTGGAAATACCTGGAAAAAGTTACCCTTTCAAAGAGCGGTTTTGACCGACACAACCGTTTGGACGATTGGTGTTTTTTCAGATGATCCTCGAAATAGTTACGCTCAAATGCAAGCATTTGGTATTGGTGACGGTGAAAATGAGGTTTATTACGTATTCAGGGGTATCAGGAGTATTTGGGAGCACGAATGGGTCGTTGCAACTCAAGATGTATACCCTCGTGGGCAGTGGCATGAATTCCGCCTTGCGGTTGGTTATGATTTTAAAATAAGACATGGTTACCTACCGTCGATAGATGAGATCTATTTCATTAATGACAACGATGAAATAAACAACCCGGTAACGGTTTACTTTGATGATATCAAAGACATTACCGAATCAATGCTTCCTGAACCGAAACCTAAGATCCGCTGGAGATTCCGGGATGATATAGAAGCTGTGGGATATCCCGTTGCTTTTACTTCAACAGTGGATAATCGCGACGAAGAAGATGAGATGTCTTATGAATGGGACTTTGGAGATGGATTATCAAGCGAATTGCCGAATCCAGTTCATGTTTACAAATCCGACGGTATTTATACTGCATCCCTGATTGTTGAAGACCAAGTTGGTCGAGCGGGATATGCTAAAACAGTTATTGAAACTGGAAATGTCCGCACACCTAATCGCATATCAGCCATATTCACCGGTGATATAATGATCGGGCGACGGTACATTCGAAACGGTGGGTATATTCAACAGAACGGACCGGAGGCGGTTTTTGAACGTATCGTTGACAGGTTCTCTCAAGCTGATATACGTGTTACAAATCTTGAAATACTCCTCACCGATGCCCAAACAGAACATCCAACGAAGGGAATAGCTTTCAGTACATGGCCTGCGAACGTAACCGGACTGACATATGCTGGTATTGATATTGCTATGCTGGCAAATAATCACATGAGTGATTTTTTACATCGCGGATTGGAGCAGACGATAGAAGTTCTTGACGCAGCTGGGATTGGTCATAATGGAGCAGGTATGACCGAGTACGAGGCGTTGAAGCCGGTTTTTCGAACCATTAATGGTATCCGTGTTGGCTTTCTTTCTTTTTGCAATCGAACCGGTCGGGATTATAACTCCCGCCCATTCTTAGATGCGACATTTGACACTTTCGGTTATGCATATTTTTCAGCTGATAACATAATCAGAAGTGTACCTGAAGCTGCTGCTCAGTGCGATTTATTGGTGATGTATACACATGGGGGGTGGGAATATGAAACAGCTCCAACAACGCATGACCCGGATGGAAATCCTATTGAGCCATTTAATCCGGCGCGTGATGAAGAACCTCCCAGGCATATTGCCAAACGTGATTCGGCAATGCGCGAGCTGGAGCAACTCGCAATCGATCTCGGGGTCGGATTGGTAATTGGCGGGCACCCGCATGTATTACAAGGACTTGAAGTATACAATAACGTTGTTATCGCACATTCGATGGGTAACTTCGTATTTGACCAGAACTTCTTTGAAACCTGGCCTTCAATGATTGTTGATGCCAAAATCGGCAGAGACGGAGTTGAAGAGGTGTTCGTCGAGCCATTTTTTGTGGACAGATACCTCCCGACGCAGGCCGTTGGGGGACTGGGCAGGAAAATAATTGATCGCCTAGCAGGATATTCCTATGACCTGAATGCACAGCTTGTGCCTGAATATAACAGGATGAGAGCTAAGATTGCACTTCACGGTGACGATGTGAGAACCAATACAAACGAACATGCAGTTTCAGCACCGATGAGATTTGACGAGGACAGAGGAGTTTATCGGTCCGGTCCGATTAAACTATCTGATGCTGGTTTTATTTCACGAATCGTGAGTATAACTCCTGATGCACAGGATCCGGAATGGAGAGTCTCACTTGGTCGTGATGCTTTGTTGGTGGGAAATATGGAGCTCGAAGGTGCCGACATCTGGAATTATAACTCCGGATCAGAAGGGCGAACTGATGCAATCGCTCGAACTGGCAGATATTCATCATATCTTATCCGTCAAGAAGGATGGCAGGACGGTGTGACGGATTTGATACAGCGAATTCCTGTAAATGCAGAGATTGACAGACTAACACTCAGCGGTTGGTTACGTACCACTAATGCAAGGGATGCAAGACTGTCTTCCCGATTTTACAGCGATCGATACCAGGATCGTCGAGTTGGGCAGGACCAGCCTGTAGATGAGAATTTACAGGGTGACAACGACTGGACATTCCGCTGGGGAGAATTGGAAGTCCCCGATGGAGCATTATTCTTGAACATTCGTTGGCAGATGTGGGGAGCAGAAGAAGAACCGAATCAAGTTTGGGCTGACGACGTTGAAGTTGTAAAATGGGAACCATTTATTCCATTTGAAGGTCACTTAGGAATTGATTTTCCGAACGACTTGTATTATCTTCAAGTAGAGACCCGTCGTCCGATGGAGGAAATTGAAGTGATTTATCGGACAAGCAGACTTGAAATTCAGTAAAAAAAACCAAGGCATCCCGAGACAATAGCGTTTCCTGGCGAAAACTGAGGGAAAAAAACATGAAAAAAACAAATTTATTCATAGCAATTTTTGCAATACTTCTGGCATTAGGTGTAGCGAATTACACAGAAGCTGTCCCACAGGAAGATGTGGTCGGTTTTTGGACAATCGAACTGCAACCAGGGTACAACTTTGTAACATTCCCCGTTTTGCCGGATACACCAACACTCGCAGAGGTGATTGGTAATCAGCTCGGAGCGGTAGATATTACAACTTGGGATGACCGCATTGGTGGATACAGGTGGGCGCATTATGATCCTGAATCACATCAATGGACAGGGAACCTTTTCTTGCTGAGTCGGGGCGTTGGTTACTGGTTCAATCTGATTGATGCTGAAGAAGCACAGAGTCTGATGACCAAGGGCCACCCGGAAGTGTATACCAGATTCAGACTTAATCAGTTAGGTGGTGGTTGGAATTATTACGGACCAACAATTGGTCGTGATCAGGAAATCACTGAACTGAGTGCAAGCCATCCCGGAGCATTGCTCCTTAGCTGGAACAACGAACTGGATCGGTTCGATCTTGCCGAGAGCATCAGAGAGAGCGAATGGTTCTCACCTGAGTTTGATGTATTGGCTCCTGATCAGGCGTATATGGTCTTCCAAAACGATAGAAGTATCAGACCAATCGGACCTCCGATGCAGTTGGAAGCAGAGCATGCAGAATTCATTGATAACAGTACTGATGATCCGTCAAGAGACGGTGGAATTCATGATGAGGTCGCATATGTTAATCCTCCATGGCCACTGATTGTCGGAAATCGTGATGGACTGGCTGTCTGTTTTGAAAATGGTGAAGCTTGCAGCAACGAGATCGTCCTCAACGTAATACGGGAAAGTTTGAGAATCGGTCTGAATGGTAACCTTGAACCATTCGCAGAGAACATTGATCGTTTCGAAATTCCAGGTGGCGGTATTGAACCAGGAAAGTTCAGAATCGCTTTGACCGTTGGTGAATCGGCACAATTCCTGAATCCGGGAGACAGAGTATATTTAACAGTAGAAGGACCACGTGGATCAAGCACTCGCTCAACTTCGTTCGAGATTCCCTACACTGATGATCGCTTTATACCAGATGTCAGTTTCCCGAGTCCTTTGATTGCTTCAGGCGAGAACAATGCAATTGCCCCTCGCGAATTTGCAGTTGCTGCTCCATTCCCGAACCCGTTCAACGACCGTTTCTCAGTCGAGTTCAATCTCCCCGAAACGGCTCCTGTTGACTACAAAATGTTCGACTTGCAGGGACGCGAAGTCTACAGCGCTTCCCGCCCGATGACAGCTGGACTGCATCGCTTGACAATCCAGGCAAATGGTATCTCAACAGGCATTTACCTGCTCGAGATCAAAGCCAAAGGCAACAGAGGATTAGCCAAGGTTGCACATGTGAAGTAGGGTGTGGATCACATAATAGATTATTCCGAACCGCCGGGCGTAAACCTGGCGGTTCGTGGTTTTGCATTGTAGGGGTTGAAAATTTTCAACCCTTTTTTTTGTTTTAAAGGTCTAACCACTAAGACACCAGAGCACGAAGGAAAAGCTTTGGGTATTCGCTGTAATAATCATTGAATCAATGTTTCATAATGCGGTCAGGATTTTGTACTTTTTAGTGTTGGTTTTATTTAACATCGGAAAAGTACTCTTGAAATCGGATAGCGAACACTGGGACATGGTCTTTAACGAACGTGAAGAATCCCAGTTAGGTTGGTTTGAGAAGGATTTTTTGCAAACATTCAGACTATTGAACTTGATTCCGGATTGGCAGAAATCAACTATATTATTACCCGGTGTAGGGACTTCAAAGCTGGTTGAGGAACTTATCAGACACGGATGCAGGTTGATTCTAAATGACATAAGCCCGGAAGCAATAAGCAAGGTCAACAGTCGTCTACTTGAAAAGAAGGCAAACATAACATGGTTGTGTCAGGATATTTCACAGCCTCTCCCAGAGAGTTCTCCTCCTGTTGATATCTGGATTGACCGTGCGGTATTGCACTTCTTTACAGATCAAAATGACATTAAGGGCTACTTCGCAAACTTGAAATCATACCTTAAACCGGGAGGTTACGCAATTTTCGCGGAATTTTCATTAACCGGTCGCGAGAAGTGTGCCCACCTTAAACTCCATCGCTATTCAGTGGATGAAATCAGCGATAGGCTGGGGGAGTCTTTTAAATTAATATCGAGTTTTGATTTCACATTTACTAATCCGCGAGGTGAACCAAGACCATACATTTATGCTTTGTATAAAAGGAATTAGTAATAGTATAACGACAGACGCAATGCTTTGTGTCTTTGTATTTAGTTTTACCATTTTATAGGGATTAAAAATCTTCAACCTTTTAAATATCGGTTTTCATGTTGATCATTTATAATATCTTCGATAATCTGTTGTTGCTTAGAAGCTTCTTCACCGGTCTTGTCTTCCCAAGATACAAGCGTAATCAAAGCTTTCCACAGAGCCCAACCGCGAGCTCGATCCCAGGTATCTGGGTCTAAATCCAATCGTGATTTGAAAGCCTCCCGACTTTCTCCAGACAGAAATGTCCATGCAATCACTAAATCACATGCAGGATCACCAACTCCCATGCCTCCAAAGTCAATAATAGCTTCTAATCGGTGGTCTTTCACGAGGATATTTCCAACAGCGATATCGCCGTGAATCCAAACAGGATCAGAATGCCACCTGGACCTTAGAGCCTTCTCCCAGACCGCTGTTGCGGCTTTACCATCAATATGCTTTGCCGTTTGCGAAATTGCTGACATTGCTTCTTTGTTGTAAACAGATAGATTACCACCTCTGAAGAAATTGTGAGGTCCTGGTGAAGGTGCGTGAGTAGTATCGATCTCGTGCAATTCACTTAAAAACTGAGCGATGCCGGATGCAAACAGTTTCAGGCCACTCTCCATCAGAACGTCTGCGGTCTCTCCTTCGATCCACCGATATACTGACCAGTACCACGGGTAATTTGTTGAGGGCTTTCCTACACCGAGTAACTCAGGGATGGAAATTGACAATTGCGGAGCAAGTTTCAGCAGCCATTTATGTTCCTTTCGAGCCTTTGCTGCATACCTTTCCGCACTCGGAAGTCTGATGGACATCTCATCACCGAGATGAAATGTCCTGTTATCCCAACCGCCAGGTATGACTGGACTGATTGGTAAATCTGCCCATTGCGGAAACTGTTCGCGAATGAGGTCGGTTACCAATGGCACTGTGATCTCCGGGGTCGTGGGTGAGTATGGTTTATTTGACATTTATTGTCTTTGCGTGAGAAGCAGACACATCCAGAGAGCGATTGCTCCCCGGCTACACCGACTAATTCCATCCGTGATCTTCAGCTTCTTTGTGCCGATTGAGACCACAACTACTTCACCAACACCAATTTTCTTCCGTCAACTTCACCACCAGCTACAAGTCGAACTATATACAATCCAGGTGCGAAACTATTAGCTGACCATAATTTTGAATAAATCCCGGCAGGTGATATTCCATCGAGGATTGTCTCTACTTCTCGACCATCCAAATCGAAGATTGTCAAGTTTACTTTACTCGACTTTGTTACGGTAAATGTGATAGATGTTGTTGAATTGAAGGGGTTCGGGTAAACCGACGCTATTCCAAATTCGGTCGGATTGCCGGATTCGTCCAATGGGACATCGAGAACGCATCCGACTATTGGAATCTCAACTCGGCGTTCGGTATGGTCATTTGATTCTACTACATAGACTGCTTCAAAACTGCCATACTCTTCCGGCTGGAATGCTATTACAGTTTCGTGTGAAGTGGCAGGTTCGAGCGATAACTCACCTCCACCTTCCCTGATGAAGAAAAACTGGTCGTCAGGTTCAATATACTGGTTAAATACTTGCAGTGGCGAATTTCCGACACTATTAATGTAAACCGTCAACTCACCACATACACCGAAACCCAGATTGCCGAAATACAATGAATCAACACTGACATCAATTTCCGGAATTCTCATCTCAGCAGATCCTGTAACCGGGATCTCGATTATATCCTGATCCGGATCATTGCTCTCAATCCGGTAGATCGCTTCAAAAAATCCATCTTCTTGAGGTTCATAACTAATGACTGTTTCGTGGATCGTCTGTGCTTCGATCAGTAGTTCACCACCTCCTTCAATTATCATGAACTGATCTTCCTCACCGATTATAGTTTGTGAGGTCACATTCAGGATTTCACCGCCGTAATTGCGTATTGTCAGAGTTAGTTCCACGAAATCACCGACCGCGGTCAGCGGAAACCCGATTGAGTCAGGTTCTACTCCGATGTCCGGATCTGGATTCAACTGAAGGAAAAAGAACTTTCCCATATCCGAAATTGTCCGATCGGGATCAACTTCACTATTGGGATTTCCTGCATCAATACAGGGGGAGTTTTCTGCAAGAAAATAGTTACCCTCGTTGGGATTGACAAACACTGGATCTTGGTCGATGTTACCATCTCCCCAGAATAAATCCACGTTGTGGTTGTCCTCAATACCTTCCTGACCACCTTCGATATCCGTAAATGAGATTGAAAGAAAGTTCTCCGGTTCTGTCCTGGAAATGAATATCTGATCTGGATCATTGTCCCAGAGTATGCTATTCACAATATGTGTAACAGAGCCATTCCATAAGTACAGCCCCCCACCCTCTACGCCTGCTGAATTCCTGAGCAGGGACAAATTAGTCAGGTTAAGTTCAGGTCCTGTCATCTGATCATCGATATATATTCCACCACCGCGCGAGTCCGCTCTATTGTTTGCTACAAGCACATGATCAAGAGTGATTACACCTCTGTAATCGAGATAGATTCCTCCGCCATTACCATCGTTGATAGTAATATTATGAATTACTTCTGAATCATTTATATCGAGAATCCCATCACGGTAATTGAAGATCCCACCTCCATATCGCGCTATGTTGCTGGAGACGGTAACTCTATTCATTATTATCGTTGATCCAAGGTCGTTAAATATCGCGCCGCCTCTGCCACCATCATCGGTTTGGTTGCCAGAGATTACCACGTCCTCCAGGGTTACGATCGAGTGGCTGAGCGTCCAAATGCCCCCAGCTTTGTCATCACCGGTATTGTTGAGGATTGCTGATTCTATTAATGTTGGGAAGGCATCGTCGGCAACCAGGGCACCACCATATTTTGCCCAGTTGTTGATAATGGTGCAATTCCTTAGCTCTGGGATGGCGTTCTCCCTGCAATAAATACCACCGCCATGACCTAAGTTTTGGGTGCGGTTGTTTCTTATTATAACATTTCGGAGGTTTGGCGCAGCATTTCTGTCCATATAAATTCCGGCACCATCATATCCAGCCCGGTCATCTCCCGCCCAGTTTCCGCTAATAACCAGATGTGACAAGGTCGGGCTGGCATCCCGTATAAAAATTCCACCACCTAAAATGGCGAAACCATTGCGAAGCGTAAAGCCGCTCAATTCGGCAGCTTCTGTCTCGCGGCTGCCGAACTGTACAACACTATCTGAAGAGTCCCCGTCGATAATCGTCCGGTCAACATAAGCTGTATCTTCGGTAGTTATGAACAAACTTCCAACGACAATATTATGCCCATCGAAGTCAATATTTTCAACATATACACCTGGTTGAACCAGTACTGTATCGGCCTCCTCGGCACTGTCGATTCCCGCCTGAATAGTCTCAAAATCATCCGGAATGTTGATAATATCAGCTAAACAGTATGAAACGCCAAGTACGACTGCCAGAATGGTAATCATCGCCTTCATATCAGGTTTCCTTTTTTGCAAGTAGATAACCTTATGATACTGACCTTTTCCTCGATATTGCAACTGTTTAATAAAAATAGACGGGGTAAGGTAACTGTCAGACTAATGTTAATCTCATGTCCTTTTATCTGCATTATATGCTCAAATTGAAATTCGCCAAAGCCTTCTGTTTTCAAAAAAACACAATGCGGAATTTGTTAAGGTTCACGGGTTATGAGGGGCACAAACACCGAACTAACTCTCTTGTTACTCACAATATTGCAAACGCGATTGCCATACCCACTCCGAAAAACATATGGTTTGCCAGACTGGAAAAGGTGCTCTTCAATCCTTCGGGAGACTTCCTGCCAAAGACACCCAGCCCCATAGAAGGATAAACCAGAAAATGGGACGCTACCGTTGTCGCGATACCATAGACTATTGCCCATATCGCTGAGGCAGGTCCTCCAACCAGGAAATCCCAACCGAGCATGTAGATTACCGCTAATCCCACACCTATAGAGTAATGCGTTATATAACCGAGGAGCTTCTCGTTTGCAACTGGTTTTATTTCATCAGGATGGCGATACAGTAAACGCCCCTTTGACCACCCAGCCGACATTCTTCCAAGCATTCCGATTTCGATTTTAGAAATCACTCCGGCTCGGGAGAAAAGAGAATTCAACGCATCCATCACCAAAGTTCCCAACACACCAGCTACAACTCCCACTAGTATGATTGCCATTTCCCCTCCAATGCCCTTTTATAAGATACCTGACTGTTCTTTACCCTCTCCCGGTCTAAAAACTAAAGAGATCGTGATGGTAAAATTTGCAACACAAATTCCCAGTAAGGGCGAACAATTATCAGCCCAAATTCGCATAGATCTCCTCCTGACAATTTGAGGAAGAATAAAATGACTGCTCGTCGTCAACCGTCCCTGCCTGACAAAAAATCAAACAACAGGAAAGTCTTTGAACTTCAGTGACATGACCACACACGACCCTGGGCTTTAAGTAGTCAGAGACTTTAGGATAATTTTTATAGTAGCATTTTTATATTTCAATTACAAGAATAAAAGGAAAAAACTCACGATGAGAAATAGGACGGTGTGATGTTGAGGATTGATTCCAAATCAATTATTCCTGCAAGGGCGAATGAATATTCGCCCCTACGAGATTGCTAGCCCCAGACAAAAAATCATATCACTCTTTATGAGTACTTTCATATTCCAGAATGTCTCCGGGTTGACATTCCAGAGCCTCACAGATTGCTTCCAGCGTCGAGAACCGAATCGCTTTAGCGTGGTTCTGCTTCAGGATTGACAGATTTGCTATTGTGACACCAACCTTTTCTGACAATTCTGTAAGCGACATTTTTCGTTTTACGAGTAGCATGTCCAGATTAACGATTATAGGCATGTGAGACTCCTTTTATATGGTTAAGTCTTGTTCTTTTTTCATTCTCACAGCAGCATCGAAAACCTCGGCAATCACCAGAATAATGAGTCCTCCGACTACATATTCCAGAAACAGGTCAGGATGCAATTCAATTTCACCGGCTGGTACTGATAAATCATCCAAAATGAAGAGACTTTGAAAGATCAATCCTAATCCGGTGAATGGTCCCCCGATCATTATTAAATATGCTAACTTCCTCAGTCTTTTAGGATTCTCCTCGTCAAAGGGATTGCCTTTTTTAATACTCAAAAAGAAAAGCCGAAGGTGTTTGAGTCCCCAGATAAATGCTGCAATTATGGTGGGTAGAAATATGCAGACCAACACTTTCCAGAATGCTCTTTCCGGATTTATCAGGATTCTTGCCTTTCCCTCAATTTCTGAAATAACAGGGCGGTCCGCGTAGGGGATTTCAGAAGTTGTATTTTCAGGGTAAAAGTCAATTGCTGCCGGGATTGTCACTTGCAGTTGATCCAGATTCACACCGCTCAGCGCAACAATAATCAGGATCAGTGCTAAGCCAGCACCAACCCAACTCAGATACCATGTGATATCCAGAATGACTTTCAGAATTTTTACCGAAGTTGAAACAACGGTTGTGTTTTTTTCCATTATGATCTCCTTGTTTTAAATTTGATTTGATAATAACATACCAATAATATTTCCGTTTGTCAATACTTTTTTATCGTTAATCAATAAAACTTTATTATTTTACGGCACACTTGTGTTGTTTTTCAACAAAACCTCATCACTGTATGGTTTCATGCAGTGCGTGGTTTTTGTTTATTTTTTGGAGGTTTCCATAATGCTGAACGTTGAGGTTGCAAGTCATGTGGACCTGAGAGAAAGGGTGTCTTTCCCACGACCACAAGGGATCGCGGCTACTTAGTTCACTATTGTTTGGATGTTTGAACCGGACTTTGTCAGGTGGACCCCCCTGATCCCCCCTGCAATAGCAGGGGGAGAGGGTGTTGCAAGAGGGTAAGTCTTTACTTTCTGTACTTGCTTATGAACTCTTCAACTTCGGGGACGCCGCCTTGCATGATCAGGTAGCCGTTGGACGGTTCACGTTCGGTTATTTCGCCTGAGATTGGGGTGTGCATGATCTTTTTTACTTCTTCAAGGTCATGTGTTTGTCCCATCGCCCAGCCGAGTTTAACATATGCTACTTCAGGCAACATGTTTGCCATTGGTATGACGCCGATATCCATCATGTCGCGGCCGGTGTCGTAGACGTACATCTGCACATATCCCCACAATGTCTGGACAGTCATGTAAACGGCAACACCCGCTTCTTGGGCTCGCTTGAGTGCAGGATAGAGTGGTTTATTGACGTGGCCGAGTCCGGTTCCGGCAATTACTATTCCTTTGTAGCCGTTGTCTATCATTGAGTCAATCATATCAGGACGCATGTTTGGGTAGTAGTAGACTATGCCGACCATTTCCTCAAATGCGGTGTTTATGGTGACGTTCTTGTCATCACGTCTCCGTTTGTAATCCTGCCGTATCGGGGTGATCTTGTCGCGGTCAACCATCGCTACCGGGATATCGCCGATTGTACGGAATGTCGAACGGTAACTCGAGTGCATCTTCCTGACTCGTGTTCCACGATGGAGCAGTCCATACACATCGGAAGTCCCTCCGAACATACAGACTGTAACTTCGGCGATGTCTGACTCAGCTGCGGATTTTACACTGTGCATTAAGTTGAGTGCAGCATCAGATGATGGCCTGTCACTGGAACGCTGTGATCCCACCATAACGATAGGAACCGGTGAGTCCTGAACCATAAAGGACAACGCTGCTGCCGTGTGGTGCATGGTGTCTGTTCCGTGACCGATTACGATTCCGGCAACTCCTTTTTCAATTTCTTTACCAATAGCTTCAGCAGCTCCGCGCCACTGTTCCGGTCCCATATTCTCACTGAAGACACCATAGAGTTTCTCGGTTTCAAGATTACAAATATCAGCAAGTTCGGGGACAGAACCGTAAAGCTCACCTGGTGAGAATGCCGGAATAACGGCCCCGGTACGGTAATCAAGCCGACTGGCGATAGTTCCACCTGTGCCGAACAACTTGACCATCGGCTTTCCGGGTGAGTAAGGAAATTCTTTTTCCGGGATTTTATAGTTCGCTTCTTTGCGTCCGGTGATCTTGATGTCTGTAATCTTTTCTGATAAGATGCCGATGTTATAGCCGGAGCGGACTTTAATTACGACGTGAAGCGGATCGGCGTTTTCAGAACGGGGGAGGACGATTCCTATAAACGTCCCCGTGCTTGTCTTAATCTCAACATCGCTCCAGACCATAGCTTTGAAGCGTTTCAATGTGGCGAGTGCTTCGCCTCTGTAACCTTTGTAATTGTCGTTATTCGTCATCAGTTCAACCCTCGCAGTGCTGCTGCGACTCGGGTCGCAAGCTTGTTTCCCGAATAACGCCCTTTAAGTGACGCCATTGCTAATCTCATTGCCAGCCTGTGGCGTGATCCATCGACATCCGGTGTCAGCTTCACAGCTTCTGTAGCGGAAGCAGTTACAACTGTTTCAACCTCCTCTTCCGAGGGGATTTTCGGCAAGTTTTCCTCTAATACATCACCCTTACATGCAATTAATGCCAGCATGTCAAGGAGCCCTTCCCGTGCAATCTTTTCGGTTTTATGCGCAAGTAAAATTTTCTCCACCATTTCAACAGTAAGATCTTCGAGAGGTACATTATTCTTACGAAGTCTCTTCATAAACTGTACAAAAACCACACCCAGGAATTTAGGATTAATCTGATCTTCCTCAACCAACTTTTTGAATAAATCCGCAAAACGTGAAATTGAAAGCGAATCTATACAATCTTCAAGTACTCCCAGATCACGATACCAATCCTGTCTTTTCCAGAAATATTCCGGCAATTCGGAGCTACATGTCGAGATCCTGTCATCCGTAATTCTCTTTGGGGGCAGGTCCGTATCAGGATACATCCGGTCAGCTCCGGGAAGAATTCGCTCAAACCCGTTTGTGCCATCTGAAAGTGCCTGGCGGGTTTCGGAAGGAATGCCAACAGTCGCTTCCTGAGCCCGGATAATTATTTCTTTCGCACCTGTTTCAGTGTCGCGAGAATCACCCCAAACTAACACGACAGCATCGTTTTCTTCAGCATTCATGGCTTTGCGAACTTCTTTCCACTTGGCTGTTGTTAGTGTGTCTGTCATACTATCAGAATGGACGATGTTCGGAAGAGTCGTCAGGCAGGCAATCACACGGACGCGGTCGGAAATTTCGCGGCTGAAATAGGTGTCAGTCTGTGTTTGCCAGTTCAGCAATCCTTTGAATCCGGACAACTTCACGCAACGAACCATTTTCCCCGCCTTAACGGCATCGTGAATTGGTTGATATTTGGTTTTGCTGACGATTCGGGTCACGTCCTCGGTCTGAGAAGAGAATGTCTCCGGTGTAACTCCCCTGGCGTTCAGCTCAGCTCGCAGCCTGAGCAGATTGAACTGACGCATTGCTTCGTTATATGTGAGTCGAGGGATGCTCGGAAGTCGAGGAACGCCTTTTATCTCAATTCGTGTTCCACCATGAACAGAGACATTCACATCCTGACGTCCCGCACCTAATCCCGTTCGGACCTTCCCGGTTGACCGTGTCAATTTCCGCAGGATTTCACCTACTTCAGCAACCTCATCCGGAGTAATCATTTGAGGTGCAGTAACGGTTTCAATCAGGGGTATCCCAAGCCTGTCTGTCAGGTAAACTCTGCGGTGGTCTATGTCTGAGAATTCGCGACATGAGTCTTCTTCCAGACCAAGTTGCACAATATCGACAATTCTGTCTTTGAACGGTATTGACCCGTTCAAGCCGACTATCGTCGTCCGTTGAAATCCGGTTGGGATGGATCCATCGAGGTACTGCTTTCGTGCGATGTGGATTTCATCAACTAAAGAGCATTTGTAGAGAAGTCCGATTTCGAGCGCATTGTCGAGTGCTTCCTCGTTGAGCTCGAACGGTGGAGTATCATCCATTTCATATGTGCATACAGTGTCACGGTTAATATGATAGAGTATTTCTTTATGTGTCTTAAACTCCATCAACGCTGTGCCGTCATATTCACCTAGCTCGGAGAGCGTTGGGCGCATATGACGCAAAATTTCCGCATCAAATTCGGAGGAATATTGACCTGCCGGACAACGGCAGAAGAGCTTCTTTTTAGTGAGAAGCTGTTGGTGTATTTCAAGCCCCGACCTGAAGCCGATAAATGCGTAATCCTCATCCGTCATTTCCTTGAAAGGTTTGAAACGGAAATTCAGGTAGTCCACATCTTCCGGTAGTGGTCTGTCGACGCCTATTTGTTTTATCTCGGAACTCACTCGAACGCTCACCTTAAACGTACTGACAGACGCCCTCGTCTGCCAGTTAAGTCGTTATTATAACCATCACACGAGGGCGTGTGACAGCGCGAAATAGTACTCCCCTGCATGCTATTTACAGGGGGGAGACTTTGGGGTATATCTCCCAATGTCCACTAATGGTATCAGGTGTACTCACCTGACATTTATAACTAAAACAAAAAAACCGCTGAAACACCTTTCCCTATCCAGTTAATATTGTCTGACCTTACCGGATAATGAAGTACAAAGGCAGGCACCCCAACGGACAAGAACAAAATAGAGAAAATTTATCCCACATGCAACAGCATTTGATTGAATGGGGATGGGTACAAGTATTTTGATTGCTGAAATGCGCCTTATTTGAACCATGAATTGCATCATTGTAGAGTGAGAAAGCAGGATGGTTCTACTGATTTGATATCTGAAACTCTAACTTTGTCTCTTAGGTCTGACCTACCCCCGACATTGTTAACACTAAGCTAAGTATATGTATATAATTTTACAAGATTTATTCAATAGCTTCCAATTCATCCATGCGTTTTGTAAATTTATGGTGGGAATTATCATTTATCAATTTTCTACAAAATGTTATTGTTTGTTGGCGCGATTGGTCTCCTTGTCCTGTTTTTTAGAATTTTGTAAAAAAATAGTTCACAATTATCAAGCAAAGCACCCATTGCTCCCATCCAGCCGGATGGTTAAACTCTAAACTTTCTGCGGTCTCTTTTTATCCACCGGAATCCATAGCTTAAACCCATTTACTTTCATATTTTATATGATTATGATCAGGACAATAACAGTCATTCCATGGGACAATTGCTCACAATTCTGGGCGTACCCAACTGAGGATAATGCAGGTAAATCCGACAAACCAGCACATTCTATGGCAGTTGCCGGGGCAGAACCTGAATTAAACAGCAGACGCTGTGTGCTGCTTCTCTCCAGATTGCCTAAACGCTCATGTGCTGAAGAAGAATGGCTGCAATTTGTCCGAGAGGCGGTCGATTGGGCGGGAAAACAAAATTACACTATTGTCTCAAGTGTTGGAATGATGGGCTGGGAGTATGTCACATGGTATGCTGCAAATCGGGGAATCCCAATTTGGATAGTACTTCCGCCGGATCGACTTTCCGGAACATTGGGGAATATTGAGAGTATAATCAGTCGACTTGAACTTGAAGAAACACGGGCGAGTTGTTTGCAGCCTCTATCGGAGGGAAACCTGCCCAAAGCATACATCATGCACCTACGGGATAGGGTGACTTTCAACCTCGCACATGAACGAATGCCCATTGCACTGCGCAAGGGGAGTTCCTGGAATAGATTAACCCAAAACGCCGTGGGGGTGAACCGGCAGTTTGAGACAAAATATCCCGTCAGGTCGAAACCCGGTTGGGTGAACCTGAAAGAGGGCTGTTCGAATCCTCTTGAAGATACAGGTGTTGAGTATTTGATTCACTGGACTAGGGGAGTATATGGTCCATGGCCGGGTGAGTCGCATGCGGATTATTTCAGAGAGCTCACAAATACCAATACGGGCAATCCACGGGATGGATACAACACCTTAAACCAAATTGTAATGTCGGGAGTGATACGCGGAGAGGGACGGATGATTCGGGAAGGCGAACCGACTATATCTTTCACCGCATCTGCACCTGCTGAGACCATGAAGAGACTCAGCTACCGTGCTGCACTCGGCCACTGGAATTATGAACCTTACGGTATTGCAATTCCTAAATCATTACTGGCGGACATCGGGGCAAAGCCTGTAATTTATGGTGACAATGATCGATTTGAAGAATTGAACGTAGAAGAGAAACCATACTTTCAATTCTCGGGTCGTAACACTTCGCAAACCGGGCAAAATGATACACCTCCTGAGAAAAATTGGGTCACGGAAAATGAATGGCGATTAATCGGTGATTTTGACTTTAGCAGCATCTCAGAACACATATTCCTGCTGCTTCCCAACAGGTCAGAGGCTGAGCAGATGGGACACGAAACGGGCTATAAGGCGTTAGCATTAAGTGGTAAATAACACGGTAGTTTCAGGAAAAATCATCAACGATAAATTTGAATTCCCCAAGAGACTGCTCAGGGGATTACATCCATACAAAAAGAAACTGATTATCGGGATCTGTGCGTCCGGAGTAGCAGCTGCTTTTGATGTGGTCAGCCCGATGCTGCTCAAAGAGGGAATTGATAACCTCCAGACGAATCAGTCTACAAGTGTGTTGTTGATTTTGACAGGAGTATTGATTCTTGCTGCAGGTGTGGGGGGGGTATTCCGATTTTACATGCGGGACCTCATTATCACTACATCTCGATTCTTCGAGAGCGACCTTCGCACCAATTTCTTCAGTCATTTGCTCGGGATGTCGCCGGGATATTACGACAAGAGTCATACCGGTGATCTGATGACGCATACTACCGAGGACATTGAACGTGTCCGAATGGTAGTTGGACCGGCATTGCTGTACGCTTTTAATACCGTTCTGATAATGACTTTTTCGGGGACAATGATGTTTATTCTCGACAAAGTCCTCGCAATGTGGATTCTCCTCCTCGCACCTTTAATAGGGACTTCGGTTTTCTTAGTTGCAAGAAAATTGCATCGTGCAAACATACTTCAACAGGAAACATACAGCATCTTGACCAGTAACGTTCAAGAGGATATTACCGGCATGAGGGTTATTAAAGCTTTTGTGCGAGAAGAGAGTAAGGCTGAGCTGTTTGATGAAATCTGCCGTGAGTATTTTAAGCGAAGTCTGGTCGTTGCAAAAATGCAGTCGATATTTATGCCTTTACTGGCAATGTTGATTGGACTCGGCACCGTAGGAATATTGTGGGTTGGCGGGCAGCGGATTGCGTTAGATTTGATGACATTGGGCGAGTTCGTAGCCTTCATGAGCTACCTGTCTCTGATGACATGGCCGATGATTGCCCTGGGCTGGTTGACGCACATGTACCAGAGGGGTAAGGCATCCGATCAGAGATTGCAGAAAATTCTTTCTCTCGAGCCCCAGTTTACTAAGGAAGAAAGATTTACTTCAGGCAGTGAACTGGATAGTCCGTCTGATGCTACAACCGCACCTGAAATCAAGTTCGATACTGTCACATTTCAATATAGTGATAACGAACCACTTGTACTGTCAGACATAAACATCACGATTCCGGCAGGATCAACCGCTGCGATTGTCGGAAAGGTCGGTTCAGGTAAGAGCAGCCTTGTCCGGTTGCTGCCTCGTCTGTACAGCCCACAGAGCGGTAAGATTTTAATCGACGGTAAAAACTGGGAGCAGTTCCCGGTTACTGAATTGCGAAAGCAAATCGGCTATGTTGATCAGACCCCTTTCCTGTTTTCAGCTTCTTTGCGAGAGAATATCTGTATTGGCAAGGTCGGAGCAACAGATGCAGAGGTTGTTGCTGCTGCTGAAGCAGCCTGCTTTGCAACTGAAATCGAAGACCTCCCAAATGGCTATGATACGATTATCGGTGAAAGGGGAGTAACCCTTTCTGGAGGGCAACAGCAGCGATTGACACTGGCTCGAGCGTTATTGATGGACCCGCCTATTCTCGTTCTCGACGATGCTCTCTCAGCAGTTGATACTGATACGGAAGCCCGAATTTTAGTTAATCTAAAAAGCCGGCTAAAGGGGAGAACCACACTTTTTGTCACTCACCGCCTCGCAGCGGCTGAGCAGGCTGGAATTATACTAGTCTTGAAGAATGGTAAACTGGCAGAGGTAGGTTCACATAAAGAGCTTCTTGCAGCCAATGGCTTGTACACCTCAATGTTTAGACGTCAGCGGTTGGCTGACGAGTTGGAGGTGCTATGAGTAAATCAGGCTACAAACCAGGACCTGACGATGATGTCATGGGACAGGCATACGACGCCCGTCTGATGGGCAGATTGCTCGAATTTGTAAAACCGATTAAATATTACGTTATTTTGTCAGTGTTGTTGCTGCTCGTAACTGTCGCAGTTGAACTTGCAGGTCCCCTTGTCCTCAAGCACGGTATTGACAATTACATTGCAATTAAGCAAATAGATGGTCTGGGATTAATCGCGCTAATTTTTATCGGGCTGATTATTCTCACATTTATCCTGCGGTTTGTGCAGACATATCTGATGCAGTGGATTGGGCAAACCGTTATCTTTGATCTGCGCACAAAGCTGTTTAAGCATTTACTAAAACAAGACATCAAGTTTATTGATTCCCGTCCGGTCGGTTGGTTGATGACTCGTGTCACCAACGATGTGCAGAACCTTTTTGAGCTGCTTTCGAGCGGTATAGTTGCGATCTTCGGTGATCTGTTCATGCTGCTGGGAATTCTCGTTGTCCTTCTTGTTTTGAACGTCAAGCTCGCTCTGGTGACATTTATTGTCGTTCCACTAATTTTCGGAGCAGTGATCGCCTTCCGCAAGAAGGTGCGGGTCACATTCCGAACGATTCGGGAAGCACTCGCACAGTTGAACGGTCACATGCAGGAAAATATCAGCGGTATCCGTACTGTTCAGTTATTTGTCCGCGAAAATGAGACACTCAAGGAATTCCGAATACGGAGCGAGGTCTTTCGGAATGCCTATAAAAAAGCAATTCGTTACTTCGCATTGTTTTTCCCAGCCATAAGTTTCCTGTCTGTTCTTGCTACAGCATTGATCTTGCTGGCGGGTGGTTTGATGATCAAAGAAGATGCTCTGACCTGGGGTGCATTTATTGCCTTCCTGCAATACTCAGAACGGTTTTTCAGACCTATTCGTGACCTGAGTGAGAAATATAATACCATGCAGGCTGCAATGGCAGCAGCTGAACGGGTATTCTGGTTACTTGATACTAAACCTGACATTGCAGATCCTGAGCATCCGGAAGATAACAGCAAAGTGAAGGGAAATGTTGAGTTTGATGATGTTGGTTTTGAATATAAATCTGGCGAACCAATCTTAAAAAATGTATCTTTTAAGATTGAACCTGGCGAGACCGTAGCTGTGGTTGGTGCAACTGGAGCTGGCAAGACAACTCTTATCAGTTTACTGCTAAGATTCTGGGAAACTACATCCGGACGGATTCTACTTGACGGCAAAGACATACGCGAATTCGGTCAGCATGACCTTAGACGCTCGTTTGGGGTAGTGCTACAGGATGTGTTCCTATTCAGCGGATCAATTGCAGAAAATGTGACACTTGGGGAGGCAGACCGTCACGGGGAGGTGCTTGACAAAGCTCTCGAACAGGCCAATGCTTTGGACTTCGTAAAAGAATTGTCAGAAGGCGTGAATGAACCTGTTGGAGAACGTGGAGCCAGATTATCCGGAGGTCAAAAGCAACTGATTGCCATCGCTCGTGCCCTTGCAGCCAATCCTCCGTTATTGCTGCTCGACGAAGCGACGGCAGCAGTGGACACTGAAACCGAGCACCACATTCAGGAAGCACTTGATCGATTGATGCGAGGCAGGACAACCCTGGTTGTCGCCCACCGGCTTTCGACTATCCGTAACGCCAACCGGATCATTGTTCTGCATAAGGGCATGATTCAGGAAACCGGAACTCACGCAGAGTTGATTAAGCAGGACGGTATTTACGCGAAGTTGCATAAGTTGCAGTTCGCGGAGAATGGGAAGGGGTAGTTAGGTTACAGGGATATTCAGGATGGATAGGATAACTTAAATAGTGGGGAGTGTCGTCGGGTGTCCTTACCTGACGAAAAAAATTATGTGCAGGTGAGGACACCTGACAACACCATTAGATGATTTTTAAACAAAAAAAGCCATACAGCATAGAGTTATAGAATGTCAATACCATTAATTTTTGAGTCGGACCGCCCGGCACTTAGCTGTGGATACAGCCCACACGATGATTTACCGGCCGAGATCAAAGGACCTCCAGCGCATTTACTGCGCGACGAACTTGATTTACCTCAGGTCGCCGAACCGGCTGTAATGCGCCATTTCGTTAATCTATCGACACTGAATCACCATGTTGACAAGGGTTTTTATCCGCTTGGATCATGCACGATGAAGTACAATCCGAAGATAAACGAAGCGCTAGCCGGGTTACCCGGACTTGCCGGACTGCATCCGCATCAGCCAGTCGAGACTATTCAAGGCGCGCTTGAGCTGATGTACAAACTCGAAAAATTCCTGTGTGAAATAACCGGTATGCCAGCGATGACGCTGCAACCGGCGGCAGGAGCACACGGTGAATTGACCGGGATGTTTGTTGCTCGTGCATACCACGAGTCGAACGGAAATCCTCGCAAAATAGTTTTGACTCCGGATTCCTCGCACGGAACAAATCCTGCTTCAATTGTCATGGCAGGTTACACCCCTGCTTCGATTCCATCAAAATCTGATGGCAGAATCGACCTTGAGGGTTTGAAAGAAGCTTTAAACGATGATGTCGCTGCCTTAATGGTCACCAACCCAAACACACTTGGGCTGTTTGAAGATGAGATTGATGAAGTAGCCGCAGCCGTTCATGAAGCGGGTGCACTGCTATACATGGACGGTGCGAACATGAATGCCCTGATGGGTCTATCGAGACCGGGAGATATGGGTTTTGATATCGTACACCTGAACCTGCACAAGACCTTCTCAACCCCACATGGTGGTGGTGGTCCGGGTTCCGGTCCGGTTGGGGTCGTTTCTTCACTTGAACCGTACCTCCCTCGTCCGCGAGTTATCAGGGAGGCAGATGGCAAATACAACTTCGATTGGGATCGTCCCAAGTCTATCGGGAAGGTACACTCCCATTTCGGTAACTTTGGAATGCTCATTAGAGCAATGGCATACATTCGTGCCCTTGGACCTGATGGTCTCAAGAAAGCTTCCGAGCTGGCAGTGCTGAACGCCAACTACATTCGTCACAGCCTTGAAGGCAAATACAAACTACCATTTGACGGTGTGAGTATGCATGAGGTGGTTTTCTCAGCCGATAATCAGAACACACATGGCCTAAAAGCGGTTGATATCGCCAAACGTTTGCTCGACTTCGACATCCATGCTCCAACCGTCAACTTCCCGTTGATTGTACATGAAGCATTGATGATTGAACCAACAGAAACAGAATCACTCGAAACCCTCGACCGTTTCATTGAAGTCATGCTTCAAATCGACGAAGAAGCCCAAAACGATCCGGATAGATTGCGTGAAGCACCCCTGTCAACCCCGGTATGCAGAATGAACGAGGTTCTCGCAGCCCGAAAGATGGATATTGTTTATAAGCCGGAGTAGACTCTTAACCTGAATGACGAGTTGTGGTGCTCGGGCTATTCATTGCCCGAGTTTCATTACCAAGGAAAATACAAGTGGGAGAACCGAACTTTCCGTCCGGTAAATCCCCCTTTTTTCCCCCCTACAAGCAGGGGGGGAAAACACAGAAAGATGTCATATAAAAGAAGCAGAGCCATGTCCTACAAAATCCTGAATACTCGTGTTCCACGGGTCGATGCCGTTGACAAAGCGACCGGAAAAGCTGTTTATACTGATGACCTGAAACGCCCCGGAATGCTTCGCTGCGCAATCCTCCACAGCCCACTTGCCCACGGAAAAATCCTTAAAATCGACACCTCAAAAGCGATGGCTCTTCCCGGAGTCAAGGCTATTATAACCGGGAAGGAAGCCGGAACCGTCAAATATGGAGTTTCTCCCGCTCGGTATGACGAAAATGTTCTCTGTCTTGATAAAGTCCGCTATGTTGGCGATGAGATTGCTGCGGTTGCTGCAATTGACCAGGACACTGCTCTCGAAGCTGTCTCGCTGATCGAGGTTGACTTTGAAGAGATTCCTCCTGTCCTCGACGGATTTAATGCCATGGAGGAGGGACTTCCCCAGCTTCACGAGAAATATAAGAAAAATAAATGCGCTGAAGTACACTGGGATTTTGGGGATTGTGACGCTGCCGAGAAGGAATGCGATTACATCCGTACCGACAAAATGATGTCAAAGATGCAGGATGGTGCATTTATCGAACCGCAATCTATTCTCTCCGAGTTTGATAGTGCCGGCAGGCTGACGATGTACAGCTCAACGCAAGCACCTCACTACGTTCAGCGTACAATAGCGATGGCGCTCGAACTACCACTTGAGAAAGTTCGAGTGGTAAAACCCGCTGTAGGTGGTGGATTTGGTCCGAAAGCTTCGTGCTCGACGGCAGAGTTGTGTGTATGCAAACTCGCTCAGATTACGGGCAAGCCCGTCAAAATGACCTTCGACCGTGAACAGGTTTTTCTCCATTCTCGGGCGAGACATCAGTTCTGGCATGAGATGACAACAGGCGTCAAGAAGGATGGGACAATAATGTTCCTGCGTCATAAATGTACTCTGGATGGAGGGGCATATGCCAGCTTCGGAATTGCAACGATTTATTACGCTGGATCTCTGCTCGGTGGTCCGTATAGGCTGAAGAACATGAAGTATGATGGTTACCGGGTTGTGACCAATAAACCAACTTGCGGAGCTCAACGCGGGCATGGCGCGGTTATCGCAAGAGCATTGTTTGAAACGCAACTGGATAAAATCGCTGAGGAAATCGGGATGGACCCGGTTGAAATGAGGTTGAAAAACGTAATGGAATCGGGTGAGACCACCTGCAACGAGCTATACATGTCCAGCCTCGGAATGCGGGAGTGTCTTGAAGCCGTCCGGGAAGCGACCAATTGGAACGATGTCTGGAAGGAAACCCGGATTCCCGGCAAGGTTAAAGCTGGAGCAAAAAAGGCAAAAGGAATCGGCTCATCCTGCGGATTTTTTGTTTCTGGTGCTGGCTATTCCATCTACCGTTCTGACACTTATCATGCGACGGTGTTGGCGCATCTCAATGAAATTGGTGGTTCTGTTCTCGTTCAGTCCGGGGCTGCCGATATCGGTCAAGGCTGCGATACAGTTCTGGCGATGATTACGGCTGAGGTACTGGGGATTCCAATGGATGACGTTAAAGCTGTCACAGGTGACAGCGAGCTATCGGTTGACCTCGGTGCATATTCGAGCCGGACAACGCTGATGATGGGACATGCAGCCAAAGAAGCAGCCGAATCAGTCCGAGACCAGATTTTTCGCGCAATAGCCAAACGTTCCGGCACTCCATTTGAAGATTTGTACATGGACGAAGGTTTCGTCAAGAGCAAATCCGGAAAGATCGAATTTGCCGATATGCGTGAAGAATTTATGCACGAACATCGCGGTTTTACCGACCGACAGGATTCTGAATTCCTGACCTTCAAAGAGGCATCCCGCATGGCGTTTCTCGAGAGTGGGACAATAGTCGGGACGGGAAAATACAAGCCACCAAAGCTCGGAGGGTCGTTCAAGGGTGCAGCCGTTGGAACATCCCCGGCTTTCGGATGTTCAGCCCAGATTGCCGAGGTTGAAGTCGATCTTGAAACAGGTGAAGTAGACGTTAAGAAGGTCACCGGAGCACATGACTGTGGTTTTGCGATAAATCGTACTCAGGTTGAAGGGCAGATGCAGGGCTCAATCTCAATGGGCATGGGCGAAGCGCTAATGGAGGAAATCCTCTATGACGACAAAGGTAACGTGATCAACACCAACCTTGCTGAGTATAAAATCCCGACATCGCTCGATATGCCTGAGCTGGATTCAATAATCATTGAAACAAACGAACCGAACGGACCGTATGGTGCCAAAGAGGTCGGTGAGGGTGCGATTATGCCAACAATTCCGGCGATACTGAATGCAATTTATAATGCAACAGGTGTTCGAGTCACAGAGTTGCCGGCGACACCAGAACGGATAGCGATGATGGTTAGGGAAGGTTAAGTCGTGATAGTAGTGTAAGCGTCCCCGCCTGCGATTCGCAGAGCGAATTCCCTCGGTCCCACGCAGGACTGTCTGTCTAGCCATGTTCAGAGGACCGAGTTTAGAGTACAGGCTTTAGCCTGCGGTTTTCAGCCTGAAGGTTGTACTCTGAACTTAATGTAGGCAAGAACGCCTTTGCTACTTGATATCTCCGTCAATCAGCTGGATCGTCACTACATTTCAGAAAATAAAGAAATTAAATGCCTGAGACTCCAAAAAACATCCCAAATCCATCCCTATGGCAGCGGCTGAATCTTGAAGAATTTGTCGCAATTGACCTCGAAACCACTGGTCTCGATTTTGGTCTTGACTCCATAACCGAGCTTGGGGCAGTTCGGTTTCGTGAAGGGGTTGAGGTTGAAAGGTACAGCCAGTTAGTAAATCCCGGGAAAAAGCTCAGCAAGGAAATTTCCGAACTAACCGGGATTACCAACGAAGATTTGAAAGATGCACCCCGCTTAGATGAAGTTGCCGAAGAATTTATTGAGTTTGTAGGAGATTCTGACATCGTCGGGCAGAATTTTTATTTTGACTTAAACTTCCTCGAATCAGCCAGACCAACATCCAAGCACTTCAAGACAGCTCGAACTATGCCGATTAGTCATGATACCAGAATTGCGGCACGTTTCCTGACACCATGTAATGACGGATTTGGGCTGGCGAAACTATGCGAACGTTACAAGGTCATTAACCGCAGTCACCATCGGGCAACAGACGACGCTGCGGCGACTGGTGAAATTTTCGCGATACTTCTTCAGCATCTCGCAACTATTCCCCTTCCCGAGATAGCCGATGCAATGCGACTTGTCGCAGGAACTGCATCTCCTCTGGCGAATACCATGCGCTGCGTTCACTCAGCTATTTCATCCGGATACATCTCAACCAAAAAACCTCCGAATCCCCTTGAAGGATTACCGGATAATCCACAGAATTTCTATTCAGTCAAAGGCATCGCAAGACCTGACACACCAGCCACCGACCAACAGATAGTTCGACTCTTCCACGAGATGGACAGGTTTGAAAGTGTGATGAGCGGTTATGAGGTCAGGCAGGAACAGGTTGATATGGCAGTGCAGTGTGCCGGAGCTCTGCGAGATAGCCAACTGCTGGTTGTCGAAGCTGGAACAGGTGTCGGGAAGTCGATGGGGTATTTGATACCTGCACTCTTAACCGGAAAGCGGATCATCGTTTCGACACATACGAAAAACCTGCAGGACCAGCTCTTCAACAACGAAATTCCCCGTCTCGGAGCGTTGTTCAAGTTTGGGTTCAATGTCGCCTTGCTAAAGGGGCGCCGCAATTACCTGTGCCGCACAAAATGGCTGAATTGGATACTCGACCCGGAACGTCATGGGGCAACGGCATACCTCAGAGAATCGGCAGCGATTATAGTCAGGTGGGTTAATGCGACCTTGACCGGGGACTTAAGCGAGTTGAGCGCGGTTTATGAATCGGGGACTTTCTTCCAGCAAATAGCGTCCGAACCTGGATTCTGTACCGGAAATTCCTGCAAAGGTGACTGCCCGTTAAGCAACATCAGGAAAAAAGCCCTCAAAGCCGACATCGTAGTTGTCAATCATAGTTTGGTTCTTTCCGATTTGACCAGCGAAGGCAACCTCCTCGGTGGTGATGATGAGATGCGGGTGATCTTCGATGAGGCTCACCACCTCGAAGAAGTCGCCACAGATCAATTTGGGACAGAGCTCTCTTCCCCGCTGCTCAAGAATCTATTTGACCGGATAGGGAGGATGTGTTCAAGAAAGAGTGACCTCTGGAGGTCGCTCGCTGCGGATAAGGTTCTTGAACGACTTGTTTCCCCGCTCGAAAAGATTGCGGACACCATCGAAGAACTTCGACAATCTGCGAACTCCCTTTTTGAAACGGCAAACGTTCAACTCAGAGTCAAAATTGCATATAATGCGACATACACAACACCATTCTCATACAAGCAGGGAGACAAATTACACGTAGGTCTGATGGGTGCTGGAGAATCTCTGCTGAATGGGCTCAGTGCAACTACTAAAGCACTTGGCAGGACTCGTGAGAAGATTGTGGATGAGATGGATGAAGTGTTTCCTACTCAAGTACTACAGGAAATGCAGGCTGTTTTGAATATGGCAGGGAGCATCACTGAGGCTCTGTTCCACTCAATGAACCCGGAAGATGAGAACCGGGTTTACTGGGTGGAGGTGCCTGCTGAGATGAACAAGCCGGTCTGGATCAGATCCGCACCTCTCGAGATAGCCGATATGCTGATTGATGGGTTATGGCAAAAGCTGGATTCCGCGTTGCTGACCTCTGCAACACTCGCGACTACTAACACAGCTTCGGGATTTACCCATATTCTGAAGAGCCTGGGATTGAACCAATTCCCGCCGGAGAGGGTGAGAACTTCTATCTTCGGGTCGCCTTTTGATTATGCAAACAACTGTCTCGTTGGTTATCCGACCTTTTTTCCTTCTCCTTCCGATCTACCCGCAGATCACATGACAGCCGTAAGTAATATGTGTGCTGAAATCGCAATGCGTCATAAAACCGGTATGCTGGTTCTTTTCACGTCTTATAAGGCGTTACGACAGGTAGAGCGGGATTTGAAAAAGATTCTGCTTGGTAAGGATATTGAAATACTTGTTCAGCGCGGAGGGCGAAACCGGGATATGCTCATCCGGAGACTTCGCAGTGCAAATGGCAAAGCTATTCTGCTTGGCACTGACTCATTCTGGGAGGGCATAGACGTTCCCGGACCAGCATTGCAGGTTGTGGTAATTCCCAAGCTCCCATTTGCCGTGCCCAACGATCCTATTGTTGCCGCCCGGATTAACAAGTTGCGCCGGGAAGGTGGCAATCCGTTTATGGAATATCAGCTTCCCAATGCAGTTTTAAAAGTTCGGCAGGGAGCAGGAAGGTTGATCAGGACAGTCACGGATCGTGGTGTAATTCTCATGCTCGACGCTCGGATTCTCACAAAACGCTACGGCGACATTTTCTACAGGACATTGCCTGGAAAGGCGAGTCAGTTTGAGAACACAGAATCGCTCCTCGAAGCGATGGATGCATACATTTCAGATAACACAACTGATGAATAAAGCTACCTGACAAATCAAAAAATGAATTGCAATTCTCCCAAACCAATTAGATCTGAACGAATTCTCAGGACACTTCCGTCCGTTTCATTTCTTATTTTTATTTGTGCACTCCTTCTTTCCGGATGTTCAGATAAATCAGTAGAAAAAATATCTTCAAAATTGATAAATAGTCTTGCGGACACTATCTACGCGGGTGAAGATCGCTTAGTTCTGCTGACAGATGGCACCGGAGGCTATTATTACGGCGATGCCCTGAAAGCAGCGGATGAGAGTTGCTATGGTTACAGTCACAAGGAATATCGACTGCTATCCGGGTGGGGTGTGTCAACTCTGGCAGGCGAGCCAATCAATGGGAATGTCTCATTTACAATTGCAGATCCCAGTTGGGTTGAAAGGCATTATGAAGGTGGGTTAGTCGAGCGAACCGATATGCCTCATGGTAGATCAGGCATTTATATCGACTTAAAAAGGGACAATTCGGATGGATTCATCTTTCGTCCCCTTGCGGACTTCAGACATTTCGAACTTATCGAAAATGCCCGGTATGTATCCAGATGGGATGAAGAATTCCACACACTTTCTTTCGCCAGGGAAGATGGATATGCCGGCTGGGTTGCAATTGCTTGCCCGAAAAATGTTAGCTATCGAGAGTTTGAGCTAACGGAGCCACGTCAATACAGAGTCAGCGAGCTTAAGGGCAGACCTGGTGCAGCTATATTATGGTCACCGGGAGAATTTCAGGTTGGATCTGCTTCAGCTACTTTTGCCGTCGGGTATGGGAAGGATAGGTATGCAGCTGAGGAAAACGCCCGGTTCCTCATGAGCAATCAGGATCAGCTGCGCTCAGAGAGAGATGTGTGGCTCGCGGGTATACTAAAAAAAGTTCATATAACATGCAATGATCAAGAGTTTATGCGTGCCTTCAGCTGGGCGAGATTAACTCTGGCAAAGATGATTTACAAAACGGAGACCACTGATACATTTCTGTTGACCGGCATACCGGAAAGCCCGTATCCAGATGGCTGGTTCACCTGTCTGACTTTGCCTGGATTAGTAGCCTCGGGAATTGATCGGGATGTTTCCGTGGATGTCTTTAATAGTATTTTAAAACATCAAAATACAAACGAATTCTCACAAGAATTCGGCATGTACCCCGGTCAAATCCGGGATGAACGCACGGAATATCAAATACCGGAGATTGCGGGATTGGCGGTCCTTGCTTATCAGAAGATCTTTCCGGTAGATTCCGACACAGTCTATGCTGACAAGTTTGCGACATCAATTGCAAAGTCATTGCTCGGTACAATGAAATACCGTCTGCAACATGGACTGGCAAGTTCAGATAAACATCAGAATTTCCTGGGAGATTCCCCTGCTGCTGTAGACAGGTCCGGAGCAACGATTGAAACTCAGGTACTGTTACAGAAAGTCAGGGAATTTATAAAAAAGTATCCGCGATTAGATAGCATCCCAGTTGACATTCCGGTCTCGCTGATAAAAGGTGCGGGAGGATTAGAAAGGCGAACCTTGGATGCCCCACTGGTCACTGTGGGTGGTGCAGGAGAGTTTGATGTGCCGTTATTGTTTGAGACTGCCTTGTCACCGTTCAGGATGCGGAAGGACAAATTCTGGGCGGATCGTTTGATTTTTCCAGATGAAGGCGATACTATTATCCACCCTTATCCATCCTATGATAGCCGGATTTCAATGATGCTGGCGTTGGACTTTTATGATTCCGGTAATCATAAAAGAGCTAAAGAAGCCTATAAATATGCAGTCGACCAGGAACTCTTCGGTGATGTCGGTTTCCGCACAATGTCGCCTTTTGAGGATGATTACCAATCCTCACATGCCTATCGTGAGCACAATTCACCCCGGGGTACAAAATCGAAAGGTGATGTTCTCGTTTGGTCTGATGGAGTGCTGGGCAATATCCTGGCGAATGCCGAACAACTCGATAGTTTGTGGGCTCTAATGGACAGGATGAATCACAGGGTTTTACATCAGGGATTGACGGGTGCTCTGCCAGAAGCCGAAAATGCCGAAACAGTTGACATCCTCCGCAACATCGTCGGGAGTTCTGTATTTGTGACCTCGACTGCTGAATATGTGAGATTAGTTTCCGAACACATTCTCGGTATTGAATCCGTTTCGGGTGCATACATGACATTCAGACCCCGCTTCCCACAACATTGGGGAGAAACCAGGCTTGAGGTTAAACATTCAGGTGGAATGGTCATCATCGAGCGGGACGAAAAAGGAATATTCAGAGTCAGCCAACACCACATCGAGCCTCATTTACAACTTGCACTTGAAGTATCACCAGAGCCCGGAATGCGCGCTCTGGGCTCTGTAAGGTTGTACCCGGATGAAGAGGCAGAAATTGAATTCGTACTAACGAAAAACGGACGCTACTCACCAAAGATCAGGAAAGACATATAATGGCAGTTACTATCGGAATAGATCTGGGCGGTTCGAGGATCAAAGGCGGGATCATTGAGCAGGATGGTACGCTGCGAAATTCAATGATGGCAAAAACACGCATTTCCTTCGGATATGATGCTCTTGTAACACAACTCGCCGAGTTGATAGAGCAGTTAAGATTCTGCGCCAAAGATCGGCTGGAAGGTATCGGAATCGGGATTCCAGGTTTAATAGACAACAATTCATTTAAAGTCATTAACTCGCAAAATATTGACATCCTGGACGGTCACGCAGTCGCCAGCGATCTGACCAGAAAAACCGGATTGCCGGTTGTGATGAGTAATGATGCGGATTGCATGGCAATCGGTGAAGGGTTGAGTGGTGCTGCAAAAGATGTCAAACATTACATTGCAGTAACCCTCGGAACTGGTGTTGGAGGTGCGATTGTAAGCAACGGAGTTTTAATACAGGGCGTTAATGGTGGAGGTGGTGAGATTGGACACATGTCAATAGACATGAATGGTCCTGAATGTTCCTGTGGAGCACTGGGATGTCTTGAAGCGTACATTGGTCGTGAGGGGATCAGGCATTATGTGAAAGCCAGTTATCCCAAGTTAGTAGATACCAGCCTGAAAAAACTCTGTGAAATGGCAATTAAGGGAAATGAGAGCGCAGCAAACATTTATTGGCATATTGGTCATTATCTCGGTATTGGCTTAGCAAGTCTCGTGAACATCTTTAACCCGCAGATAATTGTAGTAGGAGGTGGAATCGCCGGAGCCGGGGATCTACTGTTGAAGCCATTGGAAAATGAACTGAAGCTCCGCGCCCTAAATTCCTACGCAGAAAATATAGAAGTCAGAGCAGCCGAGCTGGGCAACTGGGCAGGTGTGGTAGGGGCAGGTTCTCTTGCATGGAAGAATGGGGCAAGATAACTCCGGAGTAGCGAAGCTTGCTGCGCGTTGAAGTTTCGTCATGTGCCCAACCTGATGTAAACGCCCCCCCCACACGTCATTCCTGCGAACGCAGGAATCCAGAGAACTTTTCTTTTCAGTGAAAAGTATTGGTATAACTTTTACGGTAATGTAAATACAATATTGATCTTAGATCGTTATTTTCGTGAATCGGGACATTATGTTTCAAATTCATATTAATCAAATACTCACAAAAGGGACTTTCAAATGCCAATAATATCACGTTTCTTCGGAATAATAATTTTCATATTCTGGCGAGATCACAATCCTCCCCATTTTCATGCTAGATACGGCGATGACGAAGTGATTGTAGAAATCGAATCAGGTGTAGTTACTGGCAGAATGCCAAATCGAGCACTTGCATTAATCCAGGAATGGCGTATATTACATATTAAAGAGTTAATGGATAACTGGGCTCGAGCAGAGAAAAAAGAAAAACTCGAACGAATTCAACCATTGGAGTAATAAAATGATTTTACATGTCCGTGAAGCAAAATATATCCGCGATTACATAGTCTGGTTGAAGTTCAACGATTCAGCCGAAGGTGAGGTTGACCTCGAGAAGGAATTGGAAGGAGAAGTGTTTGGTCCACTTAAGGACATCGAAGCCTTCAAATCCTTTATAGTTGATCCCGAATTACAAACCATAGTCTGGGAAAACGGAGCTGACCTCGCACCGGAATTTCTTTATGAAAACATGAAGGTTTTGGCGTAGGTTTCCTCTTGCACGTCATTCTTGCAAAAAGAGAATCCAATTTGCAGAGCAGAATAATGTCCATCACAGTATTGTTATTGGGCGATTGCATTTTGAAAAGCTCATTCCGGACAGGAGTTATCGGAAGGCGGTTATAATGAGTCGTTGAGTGTGGAGGGGGTGAATGGTATTTGAGAAGTCAGTTTGAAATGCTTATTCGATCTTCGTAGATGGTAGTTAATAATAATTATACCTTAAAATGAAAGAGATGGAAATGTATAAAACCAATTGTATAGTTTGCAATTTCGCCCTTCCCACACCTGCCCGTGAAGAGCATGATAGTACTCTTTATGATTGTAGGAATTGTGGACCATTTGAGTTAACAGGAACAACTATCTGCTTGTTGCCTGATAATCTACAAGAACCAAAACACCCGTATCTCCTGAGTCATGCAATCTGAAAGATGCATAGACACTCAAAAGTTCCGTATCCCACATTAAATGAGATAAAATTAATTCTCAATAATTCCATCTTTCCCAAACCCTCAGAACAGATAAATAATTTTATTCCTTGGCTTGGAGATAACAGTAGATATTTTGGGGAGATAATACCATATCATTTTCAAGAAGTACAGGCGAAAATTGGTGTACTTAATGATAATAGTATGGTTCAGATAGCAGACAGTCTTGATAAAACAGACCCAAAGATATTAAAAAAAGTCAATAATAAGTGTCAACTCACAATAAATGGCTGGCAAAGATATGAGGAGTTGAAAAGTGTTGTCAAAGACAGCAGAAACGCCTTCATGGCAATGAAATTTGGAAATAGTGATTTAGAGGATTTCTACAAAGATCAAATCAAACCAGCGGTAAAAGATACTGGCTTTGACCTGAACAAACCTGATGAAAAGCCTAAAGCCGGAATTATTGACGTTAGAATGGAGGTTGAGATTCGTAATTCACGGTTTGTTATCGCTGATTTAACACATAAGAATAACGGAGTGTATTGGGAAGCTGGATTTGCGAGTGGGTTGGGGATTCCGGTGATTTATACCTGTCAAGAGGATGAAGCCGATAAACTTCATTTTGATACAAATCATAGACTATTTGTTAAGTGGAATTCAAGAAAACCAGAAGAAGCCAAAGAACAACTTAAAGCTGCGATCAGGGCAACGTTGCCAACAGAAGCTAAAATGGCGGATGAGGAGGATTGAAAAATCATCCTGATTTTCGTCAAGGGGGGACGGCTGTCGGCACAATCCCACGACCACAAGGGATCGTGGCTACTTGATTGTAACCTAACAAATTGAGCATCTAACTTGAAAAAACAGTTATCCAATTATTCTAATCGCAACGTTTCCAAAGTTCCAAACTTTGTCTGGATAATTCTTCACATCCCGATCTTGCTCATATTAATGGGAATTGTGAAAGCGTTTGAACAGTTTGGATTTGTATCTGGAATATTATGTGTATTATTTCCAACATGCAATTTTTACAGCGTTATGCTGCTTTTCGGCGAACCGTTACCAATTATTGACGCTGATTTCTCAGCAGGTTATTCTGTTGGGATAAATCTATGTTACCTGATTCTTTTTATTCTCTGGCCATATTATCAAAACATTAAATTTGGTGAAGACGAGAATTCTAACAAATTATCTTGGAGTAGGGGGATCTTTGCTGGATATTTTCACTGGTGGTCAACAATTTTCCTGTATCAAAAAAATAAATCTTATACTGAAAAGAAGTCCAAAGCCTACAGGAGAGATTATATCATAGTTTTAGTGATCTTATGTTTTCTTTTTACTCCGACTTTTGTAGCTAAATAGTATAATAAGAATTTCATCAGTAATGAAGAACTAATTGGAATAGAAGTTGCATTTTCGGCATGCAGAGCGGATAGATGGATCACAGGTAGGGGGAATAAATTTGAAGGTCCTACTTATAAAGAATCAAAGACTATTCAATATGAATGCTCTGTAAATAATTATACGATCCATCGAGTTAAAGCTGTCCTGGTTGAGCAGACCTATTTACCAGAGGGAAAAACAAAATCCTTTTGGCTGTACGATTACTATTGTGGAAAAAATAAAAAGCGTTACACAAGGTGTTACCCTGGCGAAACTGGAATATTCACCAGTGAAGAAAAGACATGTTATGATGACCGGTTAAGAGAGGAATTGCTAAATGCCCAGCACGAAGACTTTAAATATAAAATCTTGAAAGCCATTGGAAGTTCAGGAATGCGGCATATGCCAACAGGTCAGGTGATGAAGGTTGAAAAACCAGGATGATTTTCGTCAGGCGAGGGGCGACTGACGGCACTTTGGTGACATTCCCACGACCACAAGGGATCGCGGCTGGATGCACTTCCCAAACGAAGCAGATATCCCGCCTTCGCGGGAATAACATGCGGGTTGTAAGGAAAGCCGAGTTACGATAGATTCACACTACTTTCAATAATAATCCGTCCCGCACTCTTATCCACCAGACAATCCTTGAGCTCCCCCGCATGAATTTCTGGCAAATGTATCGTCAGCACCACATCCACTTGATATTCACCCCCTTTTATTTTGCCCTCGTACTGCGGGACATATTTTTCAACTAGACCAATCAAATCATAGTCACACCTGACCACGATCTCAGTCATTGGGCGTTTTACAATTACTTTGACCTCACCCAGCGCATCCGCTGCACACCCGCCATACGCACGGACGAGTCCGCCTTTGCCGAGCTTGGTGCCGCCGAACCAGCGGGTTACTATGACGATTATGCCGACTAAGTCTTTGCCGCGAATTTGGTCGAGGATTGGGCGTCCTGCCGTTCCTGACGGTTCGCCGTGGTCGGAGTAGCGTTCCTGGGGGTTGTTTGGATCTCCGACACGGAAGGCGTAGCAGTGGTGGGAGGCGTCGTGGTGTTGTTTGCTGCGCTGGGTGAGGATTTCCAACGCTTCAACTTCGTTTGCTGCGGGAGCACAGAGGGAGAGGAACTTCGATCCGCGGTCGGTTAACCGGGTTTCAGCTTTGCCAATTGGTATGCGATATGTTTTCTCTTCGGGCATCAGTCTGTTTTGTCGAATCTGTCGTCGGCAACACGAGTGTCGTTTCCGTTTTCTAACCAACCACTTGCTGAGTCGGGGATAGACTCAAATTGAGGGACATAGGGTTTGATGTCTATAATTGGTGTGTTATTCAAGAGATCTATCCCTTGCACCCGGATAATCCCTTTTTCGATATCAACTGAATCCACCGTAACCAGTGACATTCCTATTGGATTTGGTCTACGGGGTGAACGGGTCGCGAATAATCCCCTTAATAAGGTATCCCGATATGGAATAACTCTCATCTCAAAACCGGTTGATTCATGCAGCAGAGACAGCACCCAGATCCTATCGAAGCGTTCGAGGTCGTTCAAGCCATCGCGGAATTCCGGATAGATCTCAATATGAGCTTCAACCGATTCACCTCGCCAGGGTTGAATAGGAGTTCCCTTTTGCTGAGTGTATGGCGTTACCGCTCTGCCAATTTGCACTAATCGGGTGTTTTCGACTAACATTTTGGGGTTTCCAAATTTGAATTTGACATTCCCACACTTGACAATCCATATGAAAGATTGCACATTATGCAAAATAAGGCAAGCCCCAAACACCAATTGGGAGCAATACGAAGAGATTATCCTATTCTTGAGATCGGTTATGTTTGCAGCACGAATATTGAGGTGATGTCAAATGATGTTGATTTCTTCAGATTAAGTATTGCACAGCTAATGCTCGGTTATACGTGCAAACGGTAAATATCGAAATTTTATTTGCTGGTATCCATCTAACTATATTATAGCAAGCTGGTCAGGTTGACATTCAAAAGGTCGTGCATCTCAGATAGTTGTTGACAATCAGTGTAGAATAACGTACTTTATATTAGGTAGGTTGAACATTCCTGTTCGACACGTCCAACGGCTGTTGGATTCCATTGGGGACGATCGGCTTCGACGGAGATAACAGGGGCTTAAACTCGCAAGTCGGGGATTACAGTAGCCTCGTTAACAAGCTGTAACAACTTAATTGCCGACGATTATTCGTACGCACTCGCAGCTTAATTAATTAAGCTGCATGCTCCACCAACGGACGGCTGCCACCGTGGTGTTGAGCTTCATTAAGGCGGTCCTTGCCGAACTTCACGTCGTGGGTTGTGAGGCAGGACATACACGACTGGGCAACTGGGAAGCGTGTCAATCCGCGCCCCTCCTTGCCAAGATTCAAAGGACTCCTTTCGGGGACATTTTGAGGAAATGATCGACTAAACTTGTAGATGGTTTTTGTACCTTATCACCGGACCCGGGTTCGATTCCCGGCGTCTCCACATTTAGCCCGTATGTCTTGTGTTTACAAGGGATGCGGGTTTTGCTTTTTGGGCTGGTGCCTCTATGGTGCCTCTTTTTGAATCAAGTATTCTGATACCACTGATTATTTTTTGATCGATATATTATTATTCCTTGATCCTCTTAATCAAAATACCTATATTGTAGTTAACTAAAAAATGGTGCTTG
>JABGPL010000025.1 GCA_018644935.1 Calditrichota bacterium
ACCGAAAACCACAAATTGCACTTGCAGCATCTTATGGTTTGACGAAGTATCCTGCCCCGGCTGGCGGTTGTATACTTACAGATCCAGCATTTTCGCTAAAAGTGAAAGATGTTTGGGACGCGAGTGGGAAGGACGGCATGGACTTTGAAGATTACAGGTTGCTTCGGGTTGGTCGTCACCTGCGGATAAATCCAGACCTGAAGATTATTGCAGGTCGAGATGAAGCCGAAAATGACTATTTGGATAAACACGTTGGCAACCTGATCCGGGTGGAGGTCGTTGATATCCCCGGTCCGGTCTTATTAGTCGATTGTCAACCGGATAAACTCAATGACAGTGTGTTGGAATTGGCAGCCAGAATTGCGGGACGATACTGCAAAAGCAGGTTTTCTGAGGTTGAACTGGATGTTCAAATTGAAATGAAAGATCAAACAAAAATAATTCAAGCCAAACCTTTTACAGCGGAGGAAGTTGCGCAATGGGTAATTCATTAGACAGAGTGAAGAGCAATCGGGATCTATTTGAACCAAACCTGCGTGATGTATTAAAAGGCATGGTAGAAAATGGAAACTCTTTACATATTTCTGAATCAATAGTCAAAGCTTTGGAGATGCAGATAATTACAGAAGAGATTGCCCGGAAACGGGGTTTAGAAATATCCTCTGAAGATGCATCTGAATACATTTCTTCAAACTCAGATTACTTTAATGGTCAGGTGGACAATGCCATTCGGTTGTTTGTTGCTTCTATTTTGTCCCGTGAAGGTAGCTAGTGTCAGTACTTTGTTTGCATATTTGTTGTGCACCGGACGCGACAGTAGCGTTTGAGAGGCTAATTGATAAATGGAAAATTTTGGCATATTTCAATAATCCAAACATCGAGCCAGTTCTCGAATATGAGCACAGAGAGGCAGAAGTTGTCAGGCTTTCAAACCATTTTAATATTGAATACTTCGAGTCCGATAGAAATGTGAATCCATGGATTCAGGCAATCGAGGGATTTGAGGGAGAGCGGGAAGGTGGGAAACGGTGTGAAAGATGTATTACACACAGACTTGATGAAACAGCAAGATTTGCAAAGGAAAACAGCGCAGAGGCATTTGCCACTACCTTAACGACAAGTCCGCACAAAAATGTAAACTTTATCCATGAAATCGGCGAGACTTTGCAAGAAAAATATGGTGTAATATATCTTGCAGAGACCTTCAGAAAGAATAATGGCTTCAAGCGAAGTATAGACATGTGCGCTGAGCTTGGAGTATACAGACAGAATTATTGTGGTTGCCGGTGGAGTTTACCGGTAATGAGAACTGTCAGGGAAGACAACATAAAATTATAGGTAAAACCAAATTCAATGATATACTTTGACAATAATGATACAACTCAGCTTCATCCCGATATACTTGAGAAAATGATTCCATTTTTTACCGAAAAATTCGGTAATCCGGCATCTCTTCACAATCTTGGGCTCGAAGCAGAATCGGCAATAGACGAAGCTCGATTGCAGATATCTGGTGCGATTGGGGCAAAACCAAAAGAGTTGATTTTTACGAGCGGTGCAACTGAGTCGAACAATCTCGCGATTCTCGGAGCTGCCCGTGCCCGTCCAAATAAAAAACATCTGATAATCTCGTCGGTTGAGCATGCTTCAGTGCTGAATGCAGCGAAACGATTAGAAAAGGATGGATATAGAATTACACGTCTGCCCGTTGATGGCCAGGGATTCGTAAACCCGGATTCACTTAGAGATGCAATTGATGAAGATGCTTTTCTTGTAAGTATTCTTATTGCAAATCACGAAATCGGTGTGATTCAGGATGTGAAAACTCTTGCTGAAATCGCTCATTCAAAAGGAGCATGGTTTCATACAGATGCTGCTCAGGCATTAGGCAAGATGCCGTTTAATGTTGAAGATTTAGGTATAGACCTTGCAAGTTTTAATGCCCATAAACTGCACGGACCAAAAGGTATCGGCGCGATGTTTGTGCGACGGAAGAACCGTCCAAAGAGACTTATGGAAGGTGCACCGCAAGAATTTGACCTCAGGCCCGGGACAGAAAATGTCCCTGCGATTGTCGGTTTCGGCCTTGCTGTTGAGATTGCTGTTCGTGACCTGAATGAAGTTGAATCTCATATCCGACCTTTGCAGGAAAAACTTGCCCAGGGGCTCGCTGAAATTGATAATTCAATGCTAAACGGACCGCCACCTGACGAGAGATTGCTGGGTAATCTTAATATAACATTCCTGTATATTGAAGGTGAAGCGATTTTAATGCATCTTGCTCATCGAGGGATCGGAGTATCTTCAGGTTCAGCTTGCTCGTCGAAATCACTTGTACCCTCAGAGGTACTAACTGCTATCGGATTGATACACGAAGAAGCACATGGTGCGATTAGATTTTCCTTGTCCCGATATAACACGGAAGCGGAAGTCGATACTGTTATTGAGAGTGTTAAGGTCGTTGTCGATCTGTTGAGATCAATGACTGCCTTCATTCCAGAAGTTCATTCTGAGAAAAAAGGTGGGACCAGCTTCTATCGAAAAAGATAAAGCTTCAAACGTTTTTGCTAAATAGAATACTTGAAAGGAGCCGACAATGGCGATAAAATATAGTCAGAAAGTAATTCAGCATTTTACCTCTCCACAAAACGTTGGAGATTTGAAGGACCCGGATGCAGTTTCGACTGAGGGAAGTGCAGCCTGTGGTGATATGATAACCTATTCGATGAAGATTAACTCGGAGACGAGAATCGTCGAAGATGTAATGTTCAAGTCATTTGGCTGTGCATCTAATATTGCCACAGCATCAGTTGCTACTGTACTCGCCAAAGGCAAATCAATTGACGATATTAAGGCTCTCAAACATGCAGATTTGACCGATGCTCTTGATGGACTTCCAGCAGTTAAACTACATTGCTCAGTATTGGCAATTGATGGGCTAAAATCAGCAGTAAGGCAATGGGAAGTTTCTCAGGGATTAATCGAGAACGGACACGTCATACTAAACAAAGAGACCGTGCATAAATTCCTCAATGGTGTAATCAATCCACATACCGGAGAAAACTTAATAGAAGCGAACATGATCAGACGAATCCTAATTGAAGAAGAGGAAGAGGGGCATGTCTTTATCGAAATTCGAATCACAGATGAAGAAGAGATGTTCGCTCCGAACATCGACGAGGAAATTCGAGAGAAACTTGAAGAAATACCGGGAGTAAGAAAAGTTTTGGTGCAATTTAAGCATAAGATATAATTACGCCTTCTGATTATTTCAGAACCTAATCTTTATATATCTGCCATATAAATCCACAGCTCATGAGAACTTAGAACCCTTTTTCCAACCAAGCATTTGCAGCTTGTAATATGCATTTGGAAATACGGCGAATAGAAGTTTTAATAGTCTGAAGGAAAAGGGCTCGTCGTATGTTCCGATTAGGGCTTTGCGCTTGATGAATCTGGCGATATGGATAGCCACTTTGTCGGCAACAGGTGCTCCATCCACCCGTTTTTTTCTTAGATTATAGCCCCTTTGATTTAGTCGATTTACAGGAGCCCAGGCGAGGGGTCCTTTTATTGCACCCGGACGGTACAATCGCATTCGGATCTTCGGATTCGAGTTTCGGATAATTGGTCCAGCGCCACTGAAGAAATAGTGAAGTGCGATCTTGGATGCATGATAAACCGGACCGAAACTCGAGGGGCTGCCATCGGCAATTGATCCAATTGCAACGATATCGAGATTGTTTTTCAACTCGTGTTTGTTTGCAGTCATGCAGAAAATTGCTGGAAATGTATAGTTGATATTTGTAATAGATTCAAACTGGTCTATGATAGGCTCACCTTTTTCTCCAATCTCGGTTTCTATCTGCCCAGCGTTCAGTATAATCAAGTCAGGGTTGTGTAATAGAAGTTTCTGTGCATCTTCAGAGGACTTTTGTGAATTGCGGAAGTACTCAGAATAGAAATCTCCATCAGCAGTTTCCTTTCTCCCTACGCCAATTACTCTCCAACCATCCTTCAGGTAAAACCTTCCAAGTGCAGATCCTAATACTCCAGAAATCCCAGTGATTATAACGGTTTTCAAAATCCCTCCTTTACGAGATAATCAGAAACTCGCAGGGCATTTGCAATGATGGTGAGTGCCGGACCAACCCCGAGTGAGGTTGGCATAAAACTCCCATCAAGTACGAACAGATTGTCCGCGTCATGGAGCCTGCAATTCTTATCTAATACGGATGTTTTCTCATCGTTTCCAAAGCGACAGGTGCCGACCTGATGTGCAGTGTGCGTCTGGTTGCGATCTGAAGTTATGCCGACAACAACGGAGGCTCCACATTTTCGAAGTAACCTGGACATCTTCTTCTTTAGGTACTTTGACCTGAAGATGTCATATTCTGTGAATTGGTGATGGATATTAACCTGGTCGTTGTGTAGTTCTACTCGATTGTTCGGATCTGGCAGATCTTCGACTGTTGCTGCAAATGCTATCGACCGTTTGTAGAGGAATGCAGCAAGTGACAACGGCACATAGACCGGAGCTTCCTTTTTAATACTCAGAGGTCCCGGTATTGGCAACATTTGAACATAACCTAGTTTGTGAGGAAAATCGTTGGTTCCAAAATAGTAATCAGTCCAACCCAATTGTTTGATGAACTTTGAAGCTGCACCAGTTTGTCTTGCAAAAAAACCAGCACTAAAAACGCCAGCATGATACATGTAGTTGCGCCCCAATTGATCACTTTTCGATCCAAGTTTGGAATGCTGTAGAATAATCGGGCTCCCGATTGCACCTGCTGCAAGTATGAATAGATCGGCTGAAACATGATCTGTTTTAGTAGAGCAACTTTTCCTGTATACAAGAGTGTTTATTCGATTAGATTTTCCTCTGATAAATTTTATTGCCTCAACTCCCGTCCACATTTCTGTGCCATATTCTCTCATTGCTAGATCAATACACCTATTTAAGGAAGATGATCTGGATTCATTCGGACAACAATAACCGGGACATGTTGGGCAACGAAGACATGTGTCGAAATTTATGGCAAGTGGGAGATGAAATGGACTCAACCCATCATCAAAAAGGACTGTTTTAATTGTCTTGTTAATCGGTTCAAGAGGTGGAGGAGAGGTCGCGTACGGGGATACCCTTCTCCCACAATGTTCAATTGCCTCAGGCTTTTCACCAAAGACGTTATATAGGTCTTCAGCCAGATGGTAATAAGGTTCCAATTCTTCATAGCTGATCGGCCAGTGCTTGAGGTGATCAGGTAAATATTCTGGATAGAACTGCCCCGGATGGAAATCTTGAGGACTGGGGCGGAGGAATACTGCTCCATAAAGTGAGGACCCACCACCCGCTATCCCACTATTATAAAGAAAAGACTTTTTTTTATTAAGCTGAAGGTCTCTATTGTCATATCCCGCCCGGTTAATCAGCATCTCATTCTCGCTCTGAATAATATCCGGATCTTTCAGACGCTGACCTTTCTCAATAATCAGTACTTTTTTTCCGGATTTAGCCAGATTGTATGCAGCTGATCCGCCCCCAGCTCCGGAGCCGATGATGATTACGTCATAATCCACAGGTACAGTTCACCATCCGTTATCAGTGATCGAGATTGGAGGTTTTAGGTTGTAGTTCCTGGCTTGTAAGTCCTTTTAAGACTACCTCCCATCCATATCTCGCAAGAGCACTCTTTCTGGCATTCCTGCGCATCAGTCTGAATTTTTCGGGATAATTGTCATGTAATTCAATTAAATCAAGAATAGCTTTAACCCAAACATCGAAGTTTAAGGCTTCCAGAACAAACCCGGTTTCCTTGTCAATAACTATTTCCATCGGACCGCCCTTGTCAGAAACAATTGCAGGTAGTTCACAACACTGTGCTTCGAGAACTGCCATTCCAAATGTATCGGTGATGCTTGGGAAAACGAGAGCTTGAACTTGAGAATATAACAATGGCAGTGTATCGTATGTCAACACTCCTGTAAACAGAACTCGAGCATCCTTACCGAGCATCCGTTTCATAGTCTTTTTATAAGGCCCCTCTCCGGTCACAATAAGGTTTACGTCTTCCCGGTGTTTGCGTACTTCCCGATAAACTTTAGTGAGAAAGTCAAGGTTTTTGTCTTTTGAGACCCGACCCACAAACAAGAGATTGAATCCATCAGGGATTTCAATCCCGGATGTTTCACATTCCTCCGTACTTCGTGGTCTGAAAGTATCGTTGTCTATCTGGCGCGGAAAGACACTCATTCTAGACCGATCAAATCCACGATTTTCAAGGATATCAATATATGCAGTGGTTGGGACTTTAATATTATCCATTAGGGTATAGAACCACTTTGTGAAACTTTCTAATGCCTCTACAATTGACTCGTCCCCATCTATTTCACCAAATTCAAGCGTGAAGTCTGAATGGTAAATTCCAGTTACCGGAATCTTAAATAGCCGGGACATCAACACTCCGAGCAGGCCGACAGGTCCGGGTGTTGATATGAATATCTCATCAGGCTCAAAATCATTCAGCAGTTTTAGCGCTCGGAGAATCGATGGAACCTTCATGATGTATTGTTCGTAATATGGCAACCGAAAATCATATGCCGCTGGCAGATTAAGCATATTTGGAGGCAAATCTCCAGTGATTTCGTTATCGAGTAAGGAGGCTACAATCCGAATATCAATATTGTTAGCATAAAACTTCCATCCGAGCTGTTTAAGAGTGATTGAAACCCCATTAAGATCATTCAATGTATCGGTAAACCATAGTATTCTTTTATTGCTCTTTTCGGGAAGCTTATCCTGTAGTTGAAACAGCAGTTTCCTGTTATTGTTCATATGGATGAAACTGGAAAAGAAGGGAACTATCAAAAAGAATGCAGGTAATGAGCTCGAAAGCCCACTAATAAGTCCGATAATATCACCTTTAGTGAGTGACTTCTGAACAGTTTTTACCAAGTCAAGAAACACCTCATCAACGAAATCGGAGATTTTATCATATAACAAATCGAGGTTTGTATCAATCGACTTGTTCTTTCCATGAGATATGCCCTCTATAAACTCAGCAATCGGTCTTTTGTACCGCTTCTTAATGTCAGCTTTCATAACGAGTGCAGTAAGGCGGTCTATTACCGAAACCTTCCTTTTGCCAAATATTAACTGCGAGAAGGCGTTGATTGGCAGAGACCTTATAAATGACAGACCCTGAGTGCTGGAAAACTCAGAGGCGATTTTGTAAACCGAGAAAACTAATCCCTGAAAGTCCTGGCTTCGACCTTTGGCGAGCGTTTTTCTCCCGCGTATATGGGAAAGGAAGTCCTTTGGATTATCAGCAGCTGCCATTGTGTAAGTTTTTCCGACCCACAATCCCGCATGATCATCTGATCCGCCAGTGTAACCTTTTTTCCATGAATTGCTGTGTTGAGGTGCTATACCATATTTTTTCTGTAACGACTCGATGCTGTTTTTCTTTAAAGACTGTAAATAATTAAACCAGATTTTATTAGAAGATTTGGTGCGGCCACCATTGGCGACTTCAAAGACATCAAAAAGTAAAATGAGTTTCTCAAGATGTTCCAGGTTCAGTTTCTGAGAGAGTATATCTGTAGCATGTGCAACGGAGTGGGGAAGTCTATTTTCAACAAGATAATCGCGGGTTTGATAGATATCCTTTCTAATATTTTGGATGTCTTCAAATTGCTTTCCTGTAAGATTCCAAATCAGCAGGTGAAATTTGCAGCCATCTTCTGGGAAATAGACGGTTGATTCAACTCCTGTGAATGCATCCTGGTATTTTTCCGCCAGTTCAAAAGATCCTTCGAAAGCATTGTGATCTGTAATTGTGACAAAAGACATGCCTCTCTCTTTTGCGAGCTGATATAATGTTTCCGGTTCAGAATAAGATTCACCAGCGCCGATTTTTTGAAGGAACCATTCGGTTGGGTAATCTGAGTATTTTGAATGGATATGTAAATCCACTTTTGCCATGTTAAACCTGAGATTTATTTCGTATCTTGCCAGTTCTTCACTATGAGCACTTTTCATTGGTCTCTTCCGGTAATGTACAAACAACTCTCATTCCCTGCAAGCCAAATCTCGTGGTTCGGTATTGGGAAGACATTTGCATGTTAGGAATGAAACACCCCTAAAACTTGATCTTAGCGGGAGGAATGAGTATTCTTAATGTTGTCGAAGGTGGAGGATATAATTTCATGTTGTTTTACTTTGGTTATTTTTGTACAGATTGAAGAAGATACTAATCGTCGATGACGAAGAAACAAACAGAATTTTACTATCAGAAATCCTTGAAACTCTGGGATATTCATCGATTAGTGTAGGAGATGGATATGCTGCACTGGAGATTCTTGATTCAACTTTTGATCTGGTGCTTCTGGATGTCATGTTAGGGTCGATGAACGGGTATGAGGTGGCTCAGAGGATTCGGAATTCCACAGGAATTTCGGATTTGCCAATCATAATGGTCACTGCCTTGTCTGATAAAAAAGATAGACTTCGGGCTGTTGAAGTAGGTGCAAATGACTTCATCACAAAACCAATTGATATCATTGAACTACGCCTGAGAGCTGAATCTCTGTTGAAAATGAAGGACGCTCAGGATGAAATAAAGCGTCACAGATCGGAGTTAGAGCAAACTGTCCGAGAGCGAACGCAGACTCTTCGGCAAACTCTTAGAGAAGTAACAGAAGCAAGGCAGAAGACTTACGAAGCTCAGTTAGAGACCATAAATCGATTAGCTCTTGCGGCTGAACTCAAGGATAGAGACACATCTTTGCATATCAAAAGGATGAGTAAAATCTGTGGCATTCTCGCGAGAGGGATGGGTTTGAGTGAAAATGACGTTGAGCTTGTGGAGAGAGCTTCACCAATGCATGATGTTGGCAAAATTGGTATTCCTGATTCGATATTGCTAAAGCCGGGAAAACTTAATAAAAATGAACGAGAGCAAATGAATAAACACTCAGTTATTGGAGCACGAATTCTCGGTGGTTCCTCATCTGATTTATTACAAGCTGGCGAAGTATTTGCTCTAACGCACCATGAAAGGTGGGATGGTGCTGGTTATCCATATGGACTTGCTCGCGAGAAGATTCCTATCTGGGGGAGAATTACCGCAGTCGCTGATGTGTTCGATGCATTGACGAATGTTAGACCATACAAGAAAGCCCATTCTAATGAGAGTGCACTGTCCAGATTGAAGGAGGACAGTGGTACCCACTTCGACCCGGATGTTATCGATGTTTTCTTTTTAAATCTTATGGAGATACTCAATGTCCAAAATAAATACAATGACACAACAGTTATTGATACTCCAGAAAAAAGATTTCACCCTGATGTTTATTGACTTTGAGAATATAGTGTTTATGTCAGTTAATCTTTCAAGTTGTATGAATTAATAATCTTAACTGATTATTTTGTTGACAGGTCATATTTTTCTTGTTATATTGGTGGTGATGAGTTCTGTATTATTCCAATCCCGGTACATGTAAGCAAGCCAATTGTATGGCTTGTTACGTCGAAAATTACGAAGACAGAAGGATTCAATAAGTAATGTTGTTCAAGCACTTAGTCAAATAAATCGGAAAATTGAGTGTGGACACCTTCCAGACAACCATTAAATCGTAGTTTTTCCAGGTCTCATAACCAACACAAATGATCAACCCATCGGGATTTTTGATTCCGGTATAGGTGGTTTGACAGTTGCTCAAGCCATCCACAAACGTCTTCCAGGTGAGGATATACTTTACCTTGGCGATACAGCAAGAGTTCCCTACGGCGTAAAGTCAATTTCGACTATTAAAAGATATGCGCTTGAATCTACTCTATTCCTGCTTAACAAGGGTGTCAAACTTGTCGTTGTTGCGTGTAACACCGTTTCTGCTGTAGCACTATCCCATCTTAGAGAATTGTTAAGAGCCCCACTTATAGGAGTTCTTGATCCGGGGGTTAAAGCTGCACTTAATGTTTCAGATAACGGACGAATCGGAATAATCGGCACTCCATCGACAATTCAATCTCAGGGATATCAGAGTCGTTTGAAGGCTTTAAATTCAAATGTTCAGGCCTTCGCTAAGGCATGTCCGTTGCTTGTACCGATGGCAGAAGAGGAACGACTTGAAGGTGAAATTGCAGAGTTAGTTATTAGGGATTATTTAAGCTCTTTTAGTGAAGTACAAATTGATACATTAATACTGGGCTGCACACATTATCCGCTCTTTAAACCGGTGATAAAACATGTTATCGGGGAATCAGTAAGCATAGTCGATTCAGCAGAAACCACAGCATTTGAAGTTGAGGATGTCCTGCTGCGAGAGAGTTTAATCAGGACTCATGGTAAGGGTGAAGTACAGTGCTTTGTTACAGATACACCAGATCGTTTCCGTTTATTGGCAAAAACATTTTTCGGATCAGATTTGCGTCGAGTTCAGCGTGAAACGCTAAATTCAATTGTTTCAGAGTAAATATTAGAAATGATGATAAGCCAATCGGCTTGATCGTTGGAAGTATCAGAATCATCAGGTAACTTGAGAAAATCTTCTCTTCCCAGCATGATCCAATCTGAGTGATTTGATTCATGTTTCAAATAAGATTTCGAGATCCAGAACATTTAACAAAAAACAGATCCTTTCAAACAAAAAGTTTAGTAATTCTAATTCATAACCTGTAAACGGGGCATATTTTTTGCCACATTTATATTTCTTGCTGGTTATCTGAATGAGATAAAAAAAAACATAAAACAAAGATGGTACATGAAAGAACGAAATTACCCAAATCCTCCTGATCGTCGATATAGGCAAAATAATGATTCGACTCCAGGAAACCCACCTCGTCGACCCCGTGTCGCTCCTCGGAACTTCCAGAATCCTACACCCCCGGTGGAGACAGACAGCTACGAGGATATTTACACAGAACCAGCTCGCAATGATGCAGGTGCCAATGGGCAGGTTCTCGATTTGACTCAACTGAAAGAGATGAAAATCGATGAACTGAATAAAATTGCGAGAGGATTATCTATACCCGCCTTCAGTGGTATGCCTCGCCAAGATCTGGTTTTTAAAATTCTTGAGAAACAATCTGAAACTGTAGGATTGGCGTTTGCGAGTGGAGTTCTGGAAGTCTTACCAGATGGCTATGGCTTTTTGAGATCGCCAAAATCAAACTTCCTTCCAGGTCCTGATGATATTTATGTCTCTCCATCTCAGATAAAGAGATTTGGCCTGCGAAAGGGGCATCTTGTTTCAGGTCAGATTCGGCCGCCAAAAGATTCAGAACGCTTTTTCGCCTTATTGCGTGTCGAAGCAGTGAACTTTGAAAGTCCTGATTTGACTCGAGATAAGATACTCTTTGACAACCTCACTCCTTATTTCCCAACTGAAAAATTCAACCTTGAAGAAAAAGTCAATATCCCTTCAATGCGGATTATGGACATTTTCGCACCTATCGGTAAAGGACAGAGAGGTCTAATTGTTTCGCAGCCACGAACAGGAAAAACAATTTTCCTCCAACAACTGGCAAATGCTATTGCAGAGAATCATCCGGAAGTTCACCTTGTCGTACTGCTAATTGATGAACGACCTGAAGAGGTGACTGAGATGGAGCGAACGGTTGACGGAGAAGTTATTGCCTCCACGTTTGATGAGAAGCCTGAACGCCATGTCCAGGTTTCTAACATGGTAATCGAAAAGGCAAAACGATTGGTAGAGTATGGGAAGGATGTCGTAATTCTACTTGATTCAATCACACGTCTTGCTCGTGCTCATAACACAGTTATGCCTCATTCTGGGCGGATTCTCTCCGGTGGTGTAGACTCTCAAGCACTCTACGAACCGAAACGTTTCTTTGGAGCTGCAAGGAATATTGAAGGTGGTGGGTCTCTTTCCATCATTGCAACCGCTCTTATTGATACCGGGAGTAGGATGGATGAAGTCATCTTTGAAGAGTTCAAAGGTACCGGAAATATGGAGTTAGTACTTGATCGCAACCTGAGTGATTTGAGGATTTATCCAGCAATCGACATTAATCCATCCGGAACGAGAAAAGAAGAGCTGCTGTTTGATAAGAGCACTCTTTCAAAGATTGTGGCGTTGAGAAGCATATTGTCCGACTATAATCCCACAGAAACGATCAAATTCCTTCTTGAGCATATTAGAAGCACTAAGAATAATGCAGAGTTTTTCAAGAAAATGAACAGGTAGATAAGAATCGAAGAGAGAGCATAAAAGGTATAATAACTACTCTTTTATGCTCTTGTTGGTTTCTATCTTTTAACACATCTTCTGAATCGGTCTTGCAATTATCTGGTGTTTCTTTAGATCTATCTGAGTTCAACGAAATTGACCTGCGATCACAACGGTTGACTTTCCTGTGAAAGTTTTTCCTGAATTCAAATCGATAGATTCAATCACCAATATATACCTGCCGATTGGAAGATGTCTGCTACTGTCATCTTTCCCATCCCATGTTACAATTGGTGATGTTGTACCTGCGGGAATGTTGGATACAAGTCGACGAATACCTCTTCCATAAAGATTGAATATTTCTATTGTAATGCGAGAGGTTTCACATGGTAATTCAAAATGAATATCTGTTTGATCCTCTGTGCCATCACTATCGGGACTGAAAGGATTAGGATCTGCCCAGATTGAAACTCTCTCATCATTAGTAGCTTCCTGAAGAGAATTCACTATACCGGCGGTATGTCCTGAAATTGCCGCGCAGAGACCCCATTTTGGTGGAATATTAGCCTCTCTATATTTGTAAATTCTCTCAAATGAGCGTCCTTTCGATACTGACATTTCGTTGCCATAATGCAGGATGTCTCGCGAATTCCCTGATGCGTCAAACAATGTCAGTCGGTCTGTATCGTTGTTAAGCGCTGCCCAATGGGATGGTACAAATGCTGATACGGTTGAATCAAGAGATAGAATAAGCAGAGTCGATAGGTTCCTCGCAATAACAGCATAAGAAAAAGGTGGTAGCGATTGCAGGCTGTCCGGAAATTTACAACAGTTAGCCCTCTCATCGTGAATTTCCCAATTTGATATGTCAACGGAGTGTGGATTGTTGTTATACAATTCTATCCATTCAGCTGTTGATGCGGGATATGGCATGATTTCGGATAATACCACTGCCATCGACTCATTCCCAGAAACAATGTGAAAACAGATAGTGGATACAACAAAGATTCTTTTATAGATATTCATCTGCCAGACCATCAACTTGAAATGCGTCAATTATATGATTGATTTTCCATTCATTTGAAGAAGTTGCTTTTAGTAAACAGACATCAAATCTAACACCACCATTCGGTGTACCATTCTTTTGTATGTAGTCAAGTGCGCATAAAAACAGTTTCTTCTGTTTTCTCACATCAACGCGATAACTTATCTCAATACTGCTCATGTTTCGGGTACTTTTTACCTCAACAAAAATGAGATAGTCATTGTTTAGACAAATTAGGTCTATTTCTCCGCGTCTGGTCCGATATTTTCTATTGATTACTTCATAACCTCTGTGTGATAAATAAGCAGCAGCAACGTCTTCGGCTTGATCTCCGAATTCTTTTGGTGATTTTTGATTACTCATTTTTCTTTATTCAAATTTAAATGCCAATTGTCGCACAGGAGAAAAGCTGTACCTGTGGTGAGGGGTGGGTCCGATTTTATTTAGAGCTGTCAAATGTGCAGCTGTTCCGTAGCCCTTATTGGATTTGAATTTATACTCCGGATATAATTTGTCTAATTTTGTCATCAAACGGTCTCTAATCACTTTTGCGACAATTGATGCCGCTGCAACGCTCCTTGATTTCTGATCTCCTTTTACAATACACTTGAAGGGAATCATCAGTTTTTCAGGAGCCCGATTTCCATCTATCAGAATGAATTCAGGTTCTGGCGATAATCTGTTAATTGCTCCCATCATAGCCGCCAAGGAAGCCTTTAGGATGTTGATCCGATCAATTGTACTGACTGGAATTGAATAGGCCGCATAGGACAAAGCATTCTTGATGATGATTTCAAATGCTTCATCCCTCTTAAAGGGCGTTAGCTGTTTAGAATCATTAATTTCAATTGCATCAAATCCTTCAGGAAAGACAACTGCCGCGGCGACAACCGGACCTGCGAGGCAGCCTCTACCAACTTCATCGACTCCTGCAATTAATGTGTGACCCTTCTGCGAGAACATTTTTTCAAACTGCAGCATATCTATTTTTGACTCTTTTCTCATATACTTCTCCCGAGAAACCAGTTCAGAAATGATGGATTATGCCAGTCTATTTGTTTCCAATTGCCATTTTCAATTGGTTCAAAAAGTATCGCTCCACTGGAGACTGTTTCCACAGTTGAGATATTCTGTTTTTTCAATCGTATTATTGTTTTTCGAATTCCTGACTCAAATCTACCTGATCTGGAAACCACTGCATACTCAGGATTAACAGCCTTCAGGAATTCGAGAGAGCTTGATTTGTTGCTTCCATGGTGGGATGTTTTAAGTAAACCGGCACTGATTTGCTGAGTTTTAATCAAAGTTTTTTCCGCTTTTTCACCAATGTCTCCAGTTAACAGGAGATTCGAAGATGAAATAGAATCGATATGAAAAGAAATTAGGAGCACCACTGAAGCATCATTTGTTGACCAATCATTGATTCCCCGGGGCGGACTCAAGACTCTGATCTGGCATTCCGCGTAGGATGTTTTTAACTCATCACCACAGGCTACCGATTGCCAATTAAGATGTCTTAATGCTGAAATTTGCTTTAGATCCCTAAAAATTTCTGTTTCAGATCCGACCACCGTGGTTATTGCATTGTCAATGCGGAACTCTTTTATTAACTGCCCCATTCCACCAATATGATCTGCATCAGGATGAGAAGCAACAAGCAGGTCGATATTATGACAATCGAATTTATGCAGTGTGTTTACTACCGGGTTGAAACTTGTATTGTAAGGTTCTGGTCCGGCATCTATTACAAAGATACCATCATCATGTAGTTTTACGATTACCGCATCCCCCTGACCAACATCTAAGAACCAGACTTGAATGGCAGGATTCAATTGTAAATTCTTGTTCCACATAATAGCACTCCCTATGATGAGCAGAATTACTATGGATTTGAATAAGATCTTTCTGTTGCTGAAAGAAGACCACAAAATTGTTGATATTATGATAAATATTGACACAGGGGCGATACTGATATTTAATGTGGCTGAAACGTTCGACATGAATATCGTCATCTGTTTCCAAAGAAAAATGAGCAATTGCAGGCTTTCTGAAACGATTGAAGCTAATGTATTGGAAAAAACAGAAAAGAAAATCATTAACCATCCCCCGATGTAAACCAGAGACATCAAAGGCAGAGCGAGGATGTTAAAAATTGGGGTCGTGGGAGTAATATAGTCAAAATGGTAGGCGGTAAAGGGCATAATCATTATCGATGCTGATGCAGATATAAGCAATGGCACCAGAATAAAACGCTTAACTAATCTGGCCATCTTACCTCGTTTTTCTGCAAAATTTCTGCCTATTCGATTGATAGGTTCACTGAATAGAACCAATCCACAGATTGCAGCAAATGAGAATTGGAACCCGACATCAAACAAATCACCCGGTCTGAAACTGAGGATTAGAACACCTGCAAATCCGATTGTATTGAGAGCCGGACTCCACCTTTTCAGGATTGGTCCCGAGATCAGTAACATTATCATGATAGCTGCCCGAAGTGTGCTGGCGCGAGGCGGAACTAGAAGCAAAAATAACATTATCCCTGCGATTGCGAACAGTACTCGTCCCGTCAGAGATAATCGAAAAACAGCTGCCAACCCGAAGAACACTGCTGCGAGGAATCCAACATGAAGTCCCGAAAGTGCAATCAAATGCAGCAGACCGGTGTTTTTCAGGGCATCTAAAAAAACAGGATTGATATCTCTTCGTATTCCGAGAATAAGCGCGTTCATCAGCGCTTCTTCGGATGGGATATTAGTATTGATGGATTGGTGAATAATTTTGCGAATGCCAATTAAAACTGAGGTATTGCTTTCGTGTATAATCGGGTTGGAGTGCCTGTCAACGAAAAACTCGCCGATATACCCATTTCGTTCGCGCCATCTTTTTAGATCAAAATCACCGGGATTTCTTCGAGGTTTAAACAGACTTAATTTTCCTGTCAGATCAATTGAACTACCCAACTCCATTGAGTTCTTATTCGTGGAAACCCTTACCCAGACCTTTTTATTAAGTGCGGTGTATTCTTCACCTTTCACCAGGAACACTTTATCTATTGGGAATGATACGGTTTTGCTGTGAACTCTTACAGGTTCGCATATTCGGCCGATTATTCTCGTGTTAAATGGTATAAAGTCTGAGGGAGGTAAGCTGGACTGGTATATGAATGCTCCGCATGAAATCAATGCGAAGCAAATGAAGTACTGTGAGATGTTTTTGTGTTTGAATATAAATGACAGTGCGAGTGTCAATATTGTTACTATTGCAATCGAAATAGGGGGGAGGCTAATCCAATATGCCACCGATATCCCTATTGACAGCAAAATCAAAACCTTGACCGAAGGTAGCGGTTTCAATTTAGATTTCTGGTGGTGAGACTTGCGAGATGAGTAGCTTCATGCCTTTCATTCCGGTGACTTCGATGGTTTGGCCTTTTTGTATTTCCATTTTTGATAGAGCTACCCAGTATTCACCATTTACAAGCACTTTCCCTTGTGGATTAATATCTTCCAGTGCTTCACCGACCATACCAATTAATCCTTCTTTTCCAGTTTTGGTTTTCCGTAATTGTGCCTTTAATCCCAAACCAACGACAAAAAGCGCAAAAAGGACGGTCAGAATGACCGTTGGGATTATGACTCCAAGCGATACCTTTAAAACCGGGATTGTCGTATCGATGAGCATCACAGAGCCCAGAGCCAGAGATGTGGCTCCTCCTACGGTGAGTAGTCCATAACTTGGCACTTTTATCTCCAATAACAATAATAAGATTCCAAAAACTATCAGCAAAATGCCAACAGTATTGATTGGTAAGGTCTGGAATGCAAAGAAAGCGAGTAAAAGGCAAATGCCTCCTACAACGCCGGGAAAAATTGAGCTGGGATTTGATAGCTCATAAATCAATCCATAAATTCCGAGCATCATCAGGATATATGCAATATTTGGATCACTAATTTTATTAAACAACCGCTGTCGCCAATCCATTTCGTACAGCGTAATTATTGCACCCCGTGTTTCAATTGAGATTTCACCAGAGGGGAGTTTAATCGCCTTACCATGTACTTCACGCAGAATAGAATCGATATCCGGTAGAATATAGTCGATAACCCCTGATTCCAACGCAACTGTTGCTGTGATAGATTTGCTTTCCCTGACCGAGCTCTCAGCCCAATCAATGTTCCGACCCCTTTCCTCTGCAATTGACCGGATCATGGCAGCAGCATCGTTTGTCATCTTTTCTGCCATCACAGAGCTGCCAGTGGTGTCTTTCTCTCCACCTCCGGGCAATCCACCACCGCCCATGGTTACGGGGTGAGCGGCACCAATATTAGTTCCAGGTGCCATCACTGCTATGTGTGCAGCAAGGGTAATAAAGACTCCAGCCGATCCAGCTCTTGCGCCGGATGGAGAAACATAGACTATTATTGGGACATCTGTGGCGAGGAATTCTTGTACAATGTCACGAGTGGCTTCGAGTAAACCTCCCGGAGTATCAAGCTCAACAATTAGAGCTTCGGCATGTTCTTCCTCAGCTCGAACGATAGCATCTATGATAAATTGAGAAGAAACAGGGTTGATGATGCCATCTATCCGTATCTTGTGGACAACAGTTGCGTATGCACTAGTCACAGATAGGCAAATAAGGAGGATAACAGAAAGTGGTATTATTATTGGTAAATTACGCATCTGGATTAATTAGCTTATTTATTGAAAGAAATCTCGATCCCACGCTCCGGCGTGGTAATGCAGAAAGCTCTTCGAATGTCCATCAATTGTCCTCATACGACTGTGAAACAAGGACTTAACTGTCAGGTGAGGACAATTGATAGGTAAAATCTGGATTCCCGCACAGCGTGTCCCACGTGGGGACGCGACGATTCTTAAAACTGGCTGATCATATCTATTTTAACACCTTTAAATGGATTTACCCATCTACAGGAACCACCGGTACATCTTAGACCACCTCGTTCATGTCCCAGGAAAACTCTAACTTTATGAGATTGGGACATTTCAATTGAGGTTTCCATTGATGGCCAGTACCGCCCCTCGCCTCCGATAGTTCCAGTTTTACATTTCAGTCCTCCGTCCTCATCTACATCTTCTGACCGTTCAATCGAACCTGTGAGAGTGACGTTCGGTTGAATTATGCATGAAACCGAGAAATACTCTTCCCAATACTTATGATCGATGCCGTGATTGTTCACCATCATTACCTGCATGTCTGTGCTGATATCGAATTTTTCCGAAAATGACCGTTCGTATATTCCACCTATACCGAATCGCTGATACCACACGGAATACCCACCGGTAGCAGTTTTGGTAAAGGTGACATCTTCATTCCAACCACTTTGGAGAACGAAACGATCACCATCATAGGGATACCTTTCGATTTGCACAAATAACGATCTGTATGGTGACATTTCTTCTTGCAGTGATGGAATGAGTGACTGATCATAGTGTTCACTCGACTGATTAAAATTTAATATAGCATTCCAATCTTCGTGGCTTAATGTGAGCTCGAATTGGTAACCCACATCATCATTGAATAAGACCGTCCTCGGGTGGCTATCGAGCAGGTGCATCGTGGCTTCAGGAATAGCTGTCGGAGGGTACTGAAGTGAAAGATCGCCATCGTGTGTGTAGAGCCGGTAATTCTTATATTCACCGAGTAAACCCCATCCTGAGCCATAAACGGTTGAGTTCATATAAAATCCGCTATGGTACTTAACTGGATCTAAATCAAGTTCATCTGACATATAAGCGGAATAAAGGGAAAATGGGCCCAACTCATAACTTAGTTCTAATCCACTCCTCAATATTATCGGATGTCGTTCGTTCTCATCGAGGCGGACTATGCTGCCCCCGAGCAGTACATCGAACGGCAAATCATGTGATAAGTATACACCTTCGGCACTTTCCACCGATTCATTGTTTTCATCTTGTTCGGTTCCCCTGAATGCCGCTGCTTCGAAGTTCAGGAAAGATGATTCTACAAATAGACCCTCAAGACCACTGTCAATATTGAGCTCTCTTAACTCGACATTTCCAAATAGCAAGCCCTGGCCCCAGATATCATAAAAGTCACCACCGCGGATTGAAAAATGATCGTCTGTGTATTGGATGTACCGTTTATCGTAGGCATTTATTCCAGCTTGAAAATCACTAAATTCCGATGGTAATTGATATCCCTGACGCAAATAAAAACGGAATTTTTCGACATTCAAATTGAATTCAAGATAGTTCTCAAAATAGCTGTATGAACCAGCATCCTCAAATCCGACCTGAGAACCTCGAGCATATCTCGCTTCGTTTTGCCCGGTGATGCTAATGCTCAATGCCAGGACACTGGTAGAATAACTACTAATTAAAAGTACTACAATACAAAATATCAGAAGGTTTCGCTTAAACACTAATCATTTTCCTCATTTGTATCCTTACCTGAGCTGGTTTCACCAATACCTAGTGTTTTCAAGATTTCTTCTTCAATTTTCTTCTCATCACCTGGTTTATATCCAAGGTGTTTAAAGACAATTTCCGAGTCCGAATTAATCAACACTGAAAGTGGAATTTCTTTCCCGCCAAAAAGTTTTCGCACTTCCATATTTGAATCAAAAAGTACATCAAATGTGTATTTTTGTCCCTTGATGAATGGCTTGATTTTGGATTTGCTTTTTGGGTTGTCTATGGATATTGTTACAACTTGCAAACCGGAATCGGCGTAGGTCTTATGAAAGTATTCTATCTTTGGGAGTGCTTTCTTACAAGGTTTGCACCAGGTCGCCCAGAAATCAATGAGAACCGGACCTTTTTTTAGTTCTTCACTGAGGATGAATTCACCGCCATTCATGCGTTTCAGCTTGAAATCGGGAGCTTGACCTGCTGCGACAAGGGTACCAGTTAACAGCACACACGTGGTTAGTATCAAATAAAAATATCTCATGCCAGTTTCCTGAAAAATTAAATGTATACTTTATTATAATTAATGTGTTGTTATAAGTCAATGAACCACAAAAGATTGGTTCATAATGCAGACGTTACGTTGCGTTTATTCCCTTGGCAACTCCTCGATTAGAAGTTAAATTTTTCTTGACGGTTTCCGAACTCTATGATAGGTCTTTTAATACTATATCATTGCCATCAGACACTCAATACTCCATCGCGCATTACGATTATTCTATCCGCTGTTTCTGCGAGTTCGGGATCGTGGGTTACGAGCATTACGGTCTGACCGTTTTTTGATAGATCATGGAGTATCTCCATAATTTCTGCACCGGTTCTAGTGTCGAGATTTCCTGTAGGTTCGTCTGCAAGGATTACCGACGGTCCGCCGACTAATGCCCGGGCAATCGCAACTCTCTGACGTTCACCACCGGAAAGTTGCGTCGGACTATGATCCATTCGGTCTCCAAGTCCAACCCGGGTAAGAGCTTTTTCAGCAGCCGATTGTCTGTCAGCATCAACCATCTTACGGTATGTCAAAGGCAGCATTACGTTGCGTCTGGCGGTTGCACGGGGCAAGAGATTGAAACTCTGAAAAATGAATCCAATGGTTTTATTTCTTAAACCCGACCGCTCATTGTCATTCAATGAACTTACTTCAGTTCCGGCCATCATGTAGTTTCCATTATCAGGACGATCCAGCAAGCCAATTATGTTCATGAGTGTGGATTTCCCAGAGCCGGATGGACCCATTACTGCCAGAAATTCCCCGTGACCCACGCTGAGATTTACGTCTTTTAAGGCATGCACAGACGTATTACCCATGGGGTAAAACTTATTGACATTCACCATTTCTATTACGGAGTGTGCCATTTTATTGCCTTCTTAATACCATCCCGGTGGCGTTCTCAAGCTCACCGAGGGCTATGTAGAAATTGGTTTCGATGTTAATCAGATCATTTCGTGCTTGAATGTAACTGACCTGGGCTACACCAAGTTCAATTGTTGTTGCACTGCCTAACTTATAGCGTTCTTCTTCAAATCGTAGAGTCTCATTTGCCAACCCGACATTTTGATCAGCAACCAGGCTTTGTTGATAAAATGACCTCAACTGATAAAGAATTTCCGAAACCTGTTTAAATATCTGACGTTCCAGATCCTGTCGATTGATTATCGATTTCCGATGTTGAATTCTCGACTGTTCAAGATTTAACTCACGCGTGAAGCCGTCAAAAAGCTCCCATGAAAGTGATAAATTATATGCAGTTGACCGATTTCGAGGGTCAAGTGTGAAATCTACATTAGCACCGGATTGTTCTGATCTCGAATGGGAGAGGGATGCTGCCACCTGTGGTAAATATCTGCCTTTGGAAACTGTGTGATTGTTTCGGTTCATTTTTATTGAAAGATCGGATATTACATAATCACTACGATGTGTCAACGCTTCAGCCGCAAGTTTTTCTGAATCCCAGTCAGGATTAAACAGATCCGGCAGATTGGACAGGGTGTAGGATGAATCAATTGGAAAGCCGATTAGGAAATTCAGATTCTCAAGAGTCTGTCGGTTAGACATAACCGCAGAGAGACTGTCATTCTCAGCTCGTCCAAGGTCGACTTCTGCCTGCATTACGTCACGACGGGTGACAGACCCGGTCTCAAATCGAACTCGCGCCAAATTATGCTGTCGTCTTCGCTGAGTTAATAACTCTTCTGCAAGACTCAGACGCTCAGTAGCTGCTAATGCTGAGCAATATGCTGTTGTAATTGCTGACCTGAGCAGAAAGGTTTCACCCGAATAGTTGTACTCACGAATTTTCTCCTGAAGTCCTGCATTTTTAAAGTTGTAATAATTTCGTCCACCATTGAAAACAGTTTCAGAGACGTTTATTGAATATCGGCTGTTCCGATTTTTTCTATTTTCAACAGGAATCATTTCTCCATATACGAGGGCAGGCAACTCAACAACTCTACCGTCCTCCGCAACGAAGGTCGATATTCGACTCGAAGATTGATTAATCCCATAACTCGCGGAGACTCGAGGGAGAAACTGACCAATAGCAGCTAGTTTGGCAGGCTTATTTAAAATCTGGTCAAGCTGACTGGTTTTAATTACCGGATTATTTGTGTTGCCAAATTCGATACAACGATCGAGACCTATTGGCTGCGAAGCTGCATCAGTTGTGGTAAGGAAAAAACTGGTTGCAGAAAACACGCATAGGATAAATATTTTCAAGGACATGATAAAAGTCTCTAGCTGAGTAAGAGTTGCTTCTTTAACTGTTTAATTAAAAACGTTATTAAGTCGTTCTTTCGCAAGATTGATGGCGGTTAAATTGCTGTCAATTCCAATGGCGTTACGACCATTTTGCACTGAAACAATCAGGGTTGTGCCACTTCCACAAAATGGATCGAGCACAATATCCCCCTTGCGGCTTGTTGATAGGATTATACGCTCCAGCAAGGCTTCAGGTTTCTGAGTTGGATAGCCGTTTCGCTCAGTTGCCATATTATTTATGGTTGGGATGTTCCAGAAATCCGGAGCTTTCTTCATCTGGTTTTTCATCCTGTTGGATGTCGCCGGTATCTTGGCAGCCTTAAAATAATGTCCGTTAAGCTCACGCGAATACCAAAGAATATCATCGTGCTTCCTCGGCCAATAACGTGGTGAACTTCCACCTAAACCGTAGCACCATACGATTGTATTTAAATAGTTTTCTCTTCCGAAAATTGAATCCATCAGGACCCGAAGGTGAGAACTGGCATGTTGATCGCAATGCAGATATATTGATCCAGATGCTTTCAATGTCCTTTTCATTTCCAGTAATCTTGGTGCCATGAAGCTAAGATAAGCGAGCAGTTCAGATTTTCCGATGATTAGCTGAAAACCCATTAGTGTTTGTGCAATGAGCTCGGGAAGAGACGCGATAGTGTTCTCGTACAGTTCATTAACCTCATCATTCCAAGTCCACTTATCAGAGAACGCTTTGCTTGAAGCTGAGTTGGTTTCGGGCTTGTTTCCTCTGCTGAGATATCCGTAATCACTCTGGCTTGCAAATGGTGGGTCAAGGTAAATCAAATCCACATATTCTTCCTTAATGTGTTTCTTTAAGGAATTAAGGTTATCATCATGGTATAAAGTGAAATCGCTCATTGAATTAATATCATAATCCAGATGCTGAAACGAGAACATTCAGTACTATGAATATGAGGAACATTGTGCCGATAGAGCTGAGTGCTCTTTGAAGTGAAATCTTGTAGATAACCGACATCCCGATGCTGATAAGACCAATTTCCCAAATTAGAAAAATATCCAGAGTTTGAAGCAATTGATGAAAATATGGATTCAGCGAATCAACCGGGAGCAAAAATCCCGGATTCGTTGGCAAATCCCATTCGCTGTTTATCAATTTCAGCGGGACAGATAGCAAAAGTGGGATTGCACTGACTACTGAAGCCCATGAGACCATATTAAACAGGGTGCGGAAAGGAACAGCAATTTTGTAAACTCGCTTTCCGATTAAAAGGACGATGAATGAGACTATGGCTGTACCGATTAAAACGAGAATGGGAGACTCAACAAAAGTAATGTAGGGTGACAAACTATACACTATCTCCAATTCCTCAACAGCCTTTTCTTCAGTAATACCACGTTGTTGAGAGTAGGATGTGATGAATTCGGGGTCCTGTAGTCTGGTGTTCATCTCAGGTGCTAACACCAATCGAACAATAATAAGCGAGAGTGAGATAATCAGAATCGGAACCCATACACCTGATTCAAAAGAAACCTTGCTCAGGGTTTTTCGAGGTTCAAATACTATACCGATAAGCCTTGCAACTATTCGTGCAGGAGTAACTCTTTGTTCGACATGCTCTGTTTCTGTAGATTCGTCCATTATTCCGGAAATTTATAATTACTTGTTATCTTACGTCTTTCCTGGATCCTTAAGCGTCTTTCTTCCTCAAGGGTTTCGATATTTGTGGAGATGACATCATCCTTAATCTTTAACATGTACTCTTTTGCAGATTCGTAGTCATTGGCAATAATTCCATCAAGAATTGCGTCCTCAATTCTCCCTTTTATCGCTCCCACGATTGGTCCCGGTTTTATCTGGCAGATTTCGATTATTTCCGAACCACGAACGGGCGAGTTGAAATTACGCATTTTGTCACGCGCTTCAACATTCCCCATTCGATGCTGGACCTCTTTAAAATTGGCAAGGTAATGATCTACAAGTTTTGGATTTGCGGTAGTAATATCGGCGCGGCACAGGGTAAGCTGTGCATCGATATCGTTCTCGCAATCAAACATTAACCTTCGAATTGCGCTGTCAGAAACGCCTTCTGAGGTTAAATTGACCGGGCGCATGTGCAGGCTGATAAGTTTTGACATTCGGGCTGTTTTTTCCTTTCCCAGCTTTAACCTGCGCCCAATTTTCCAGGACAATTTTGCACCTACCATTTCATGACCGTGGAAAGTCCACCCCAGATCTTTAAAAAATCTCTTGGTTGCTGGTTTTCCGACATCATGGAGTAAAGCGGACAATCTTAGAATCGGATCAGTGCTGGTATCTATGACATTTTGCATTACACGAAGAGAGTGCTTTAAAACATCCTTATGGTGATATTTTCCAATCTGGTCAACTCCCTGCATATCCAGTATCTCAGGCAGAAATTCTTTCATCAGGTTAGTGTCAATTAAGAGTCGCATTGCCTTGACTGGATCTGATCCGGAAATCATTTTCATAAACTCATCACGGATTCTTTCCCCAGCAATAATACTTAATCTGCCAGCATTATTACGAATTCCCTCAAAGGTCTCCGCAGCAATCTCGAAACCCAAATCAGCAGCAAAGCGCACTGCTCGCAGCATCCGCAATGGATCATCCGAAAAAGTTGTATCAGGATCAAGTGGGGTTCTGATGATTCTGGCTTCCAGGTCATCTTGTCCGGAGAAAATATCAAGTAATTGATCCCTTTTCTTCCCCGTCAAACCAAAAGCCAATGCATTTACCGTGAAATCTCGGCGGCAAAGATCATCTTCGATGTCCACAGGCAACAGATCTACAGGTTTTCGAGAGTCACTCTGATAGCTTTCACTCCGAGAAGTCGCAAATTCCAGATCTCCCATCTTTGTTCCGACCAATGCAGTTCCAAATCGTCTGTATACAGCGACTTTTTTGCTCTGGATTCGCGTTGAGATATTCTGAGCGAGAGTTACTGCATCTCCGACTACGGCGAAATCAATGTCATCAAATTGGCGATCGATAAGAATATTTCGAATACAGCCACCAACTGCATACAATTCAAATTCGAGCTTTTCAGCCGTTTCGATCACCTCAATCGGTATGCGATTAAGTAATTTTGTTTTTAGGTCCTTCATTCAATCTATGATTTCTTACTTTTAGTTTCTGTACGCGCCATCTTTAAAACCTTACGTCATGATTCCCATGATTTTGGTTATGATGAAAAATTATAACCATTATTAAGAATTCAGAGTAAAATCCATTCCTACAATATAAAACATAAACGGGACATAGCAAGAATTACGGCGATCAACGTTGCAGGTGGAAATGTAAGGTCTTATTTTGCCACTATGAAAAGCGAAATTTCCAATATCGAACCTGGAAGACCTGCTCGCACCGGGCAGCTAATCCTCGATAGACGTTACCGGATCGCCACTCGATGCCGATCTGAAAGAAAAATTGGTGCGATGCTGGATATCGGTTGTGGCAATGGAGCTCAAACCAGATTATTTGTTCCTGATGCGGATCAAGTGGTCGGTTTCGACTTAATGCCGATTCAGGACACAGAAGGGTATAACAAATTTGATAAATTCAGTTTTGTTCAGGGCAATGCCGAAAAACTACCTTTTAATGACAGTGTTTATAATACAATAACATCCTTTGAAGTTTTAGAACATGTTCCGGATGACACTGCTGTTTTGAGGGAAATGTTTCGCGTTTTAAAACCTGGTGGTTTCCTGATTATATCAGTTCCAAACCGGTGGTGGTTCTTTGAAAGTCATGGTGCTAACGTCCCCGGATTTAATTGGATACCCTGGAACAGAATTCCATTTGTCAGTTGGCTTCCCACAATGATCCACGATAAAATAGCACAGGCGAGGATATACACTGTCCCACAAACTTCAAGACTAGTTAGAGATGCTGGTTTTAGAATTCGGCAATCCGGATTTATTACTGCACCTTTAGATGTTTTGCCGAATGGGTCAATCCAAAGCTTTTTCAGACGTACAATCTTCAAAGAAGATACGACAGGGATACCTTGTCTGGCTGTGAATCTCTTTATTACTGCTGAAAAACCAGGTAAAACGCATGGGACATCTTAAGTACACCGAATTTTATTCGGAATTTGCAAATGATTATGACTCGATGACGAAGGACTCATCGAGGTGGGCGAAGGTCCAGGGTACATATATCAAACTTTTTGGCGATTTATTGCCGGAGCGTATTCTCGATGCCGGATGTGGTTCGGGAGGGGAGATGGTTGCTCTATCAAAGCTGGGTATAACTTGTTTTGGTGTTGATGGATCCGCCGAGATGATCGATCAAGCTCGACAGAAAGCGATCCATAGTGGTTCAAATGCAGAGTTTCTAGTCGATGACATTTCTGAATTGAGTAAAATTGAAAATGGATCGGTTGATCTTGTAATCTGTAGAGGCAACACTTTACCTCATTTAAGGATTTCTGACAGTTTAGGTTCTGCTTTCTCCGCGTTTTCGCGAGTTACACGGAGTGGGGGAAGGCTAGTCCTACAGTGGCTCAATTACGATCTGATTCTCAAGGATAAAAAAAGACTTGTTGGAGTTTCAGGAGATAATAACGAAGTGTTCACACGTTTTTATGATTTCATATCCTCTGAAGAGGTTGTATTCAATCTCCTGATTCAAAACTATGATGAAAAATGGAAGAGTAAATGGATCAGTACTCCTCTAACTCCCTGGACATCCGACACAGTTTTAGATACTTTGAAAAGAAATGGTTGGCAAGATGTTGAGATTTATGGCGATATAGGAAAGTCCGAGTTCAAACCGGACAATTCGAACAACATCGTTGTTTTAGCCAGAAAGAATTAGAATTCCTCTTCAAAGGCTATTTTTCACAAATTTGAAAAAACTTAGTGAAAAATTACTTGCATGAAACCAATTCAACAGTTATTATTTATGACTTGTGGAGGCAGAAATGCTTCCGATGCCACCTTAGCTCAGTTGGTAGAGCAACGGACTGAAAATCCGTGTGTCCCCTGTTCAAGTCAGGGAGGTGGCACTAAGATGAGGTTGTCCAATCGGGCAACCTTTTCTCTATCTGTGAAAGGACCACAATATGTTTGACATCAATCCGCAGGTCAAGGCGGACTTGATGAAGCCTCGGCTTGAATTGGCAAAACAGATGTACGAGAAATGTCTGCTGTGCCCCAGAGAATGTGAAGTTAATCGCACGCTTTCCGAAAAAGGTGTTTGCAAGATTGGCTCAGAACTGAAGTATTCAAGCGCAAACCTTCATTATGGCGAAGAACCTCCCATTTCCGGGTGGCGAGGATCAGGGACGATCTTTCTCACCGGATGCAACCTCAGATGTAACTTTTGTCAGAACTACCCGATTAGCCAGTTACAGAACGGCAACATTGTATCCCCCGAAATACTTGCGAATCATATGCTGAGACTGCAAAAAGCAGGTGCTCACAACATCAATTTTGTAACCCCAACGCATCAAGCCTCCGCGATCTTTGAATCTCTATATTTAGCATACTGCAAAGGGCTTTCTATCCCATTGGTTTATAATTCCAGTGGATATGAATCAATTGAGATGTTGAAATTGCTGGAGGGGGTTATTGATGTATACATGCCTGATTCCAAATACGGTGATGATAAAGCTGCGAAAGAAATCTCAAATGCTCCTGATTATGTAGTCAACAATAGGGCAGCACTAAAAGAGATGTTCAGACAGGTGGGAATGCTCGAAATGGATGAAGAGGGAATTGCGACAAAAGGTCTGCTAATCAGACATTTGGTTTTACCAGCGGATTATTCAGGAACGGATGAAGTTCTTCGGTTTATATCTGAAGAAATTTCACAAGACACATACATTTCCTTGATGAGTCAGTATTTCCCGGCATGGAGAGGATCGGCGCATCATGTATTGAACCGCAGGCTGAGGGAAGTTGAATATGATGCTGCATGTGAATCGCTTGAAAAGTATGGTCTTCATAACGGCTGGACACAACCATATGAAGAATCACTTTAACTAAAGGCTGTAATTCAATGTCAGAAAAGCAGATAGTACATTATGATATTCAATCTCCAATCGGTGAACTCCGAATCATTGGAACAAGTCTTGCCCTGTTCCGCATTTGCTTTGCGAATGATAAATCTCGAAATGAAGGAATTGGAAAACCGGTTCATGATCTAACATTATTCCCCGCAATCGAGGAAGTGGTTCATTTTATTACAGACTACTTTCAAGGTAAAACGAAACATTGGGAGATTAAATCGCCTCTGGGTGGTACGGAATTTCGGGAGAACGTATGGAATTTACTTACAAATGTCGCGTTTGGGACGACTGTATCGTATTCCGAACTTGCAGCAATGGCTGATAGACCGGGTGCCGCACGTGCGGTAGGTTCAGCAATGGCGAATAATCCAATACCGATTCTTGTACCTTGCCATCGTGTGTTACATGCCGACGGTGGACTTGGTGGATTTGGAGGGGGATTGGATGCAAAGGAGTGGTTGCTCAATTTTGAAAAAGAACATTCAAACTAAGGATGCGAGGACCGATGCCAATTAAGCGCGCTTTAATCTGGGTAGGAATATGGGTAACGGTTGCGATGGGGTTCGCAGCTGGTTTGTGGCATTACAAAGGATCTGTTGCCGGTGGTGAGTTTTTAACCTGTTACATCATCGAGTGGTCTCTATCGTTGGACAACCTGTTTGTGTTCATAATGATTTTCAATGCATTTGGTGTTGATTCTCACAATCAGCTAAGAGCGTTAACCTGGGGAATAATTGGTGCAGTTGTTATGCGATTGGGTTTTATCCTGATAGGTGTCACTCTGGTAGAAATGTTCCGACCTATACTTTATGTGTTCGGCGCTCTACTTCTATATAGTGCTGTTAAGATGATGTTTCAGAAAGAAAGTGATGAAGACATCATGCAGAGTAGGTTGATTAAGTTAATTCGAAGTAAAATTTCAATCACTAAAGACTTTCATGGTGATAAGTTTGCGATAAAGAAAATGGGCAGGTGGATCTGGACACCTATGATTCTTGTGCTGATTGCCATTGAAAGCTCAGATGTTATGTTTGCAATAGACTCAATTCCAGCGGCATTTGCTATTACTCAGGATCCTTTTATTATTTTTACTGCTAATATGTTTGCAATTATGGGTTTACGTGCTCTATACTTCCTCCTTGTTCATGCGGATAAGATGTTTGAAAAACTTAAATACGGGATTGGAATCATCCTTGCATTCGTAGGAGTGAAGATAATTGTAGAACAACTCGGAGTACACATAAATATTCTTTTGTCTCTATCGATAATTTTGGGATGTCTGACAATTTCGATTTTGATTTCCCTTATGACGATGAAGAAGGGATCTGCCTAAACAACCGGTCTTTTTTTTGTCACCCGATTTTTTAGTTTTTTTGACGCACATATATTGACTCAAACAGTCGTAATACTTACGTTAAATAGATAGTATTGGACCACAACAATGAACAGCTCCCTTATTAGAAAAGTTTGATTACAGAAAATTTGGAGAAGTTATGCGTGTTTCCCACATTATAATAGCACTGATTGTGCTAACCAGCATCCTGCTTACTACCACCTCAGCTATTGCCGCTGGAAATTACGATTACGATGTAGTAAAATCGAAGTTCTTTACCGGTGAAGAGTTAACTCCCGGTGAAAACGTTTATTGGCGATCCCTCAATGGTGATTTTCAACCAGGACCTGTTCGCGGAGAACCGCACCGAGACCGCGAAGGTGGCCCCGATGATCATGGCTATACCTTCAAGGATAGCGATGAAGAAGGTGGTCCGGAATTTGAATGGATAGATGTCCCTGATTTGGATGGTGCCAGACAGCTCGAAATGAGTGATGATCGAAATACCGGATTACAGGAATTTGGATTCGATGTGCCATATTATGATGATGTTTACAATAGCATTGCCGTTTGCTCGAACGGTTGGGCATCTTTTACCAATACTCAATTAGTTACTTATTTTGAAGCTGATTTTGATAATGGAAACTGGCCAAATCGGACTGATAACTTTCCGGAAGCTGTTCTCGGAATCCATATTACTGATCTGAATCCAAATGTTGCAGGAGCTGTTTGGTTTTGGACTAATGGTGAAAATCAGGCAATCATAAGCTGGATAGATGTCGCACACTACAGAAACAACGATATTCATAAAACATTCCAGATAATACTTAACTCGAACGGATTGATTTTTTTCCAATATCATGACGATGGCTGGCCAGATCCAAATTTGCTAATTGGTTTTCAAAACGAAGCTCGTGATGATGGGTTGCGGATACTCTATAGTGCCGAAGGAAATGTAGATAATGAATATCTCTATGATGGGCTCTGTATTCGAATTGGAGCTCGAATGGGCTCTGTGACTGGTCGTGTGATTGATCTGGAAACGGAGGAACCAATTGCTGGTGCAGAGATTGAATTGTCGGATGGAAGTTCAACCGTTACTGATGATGAAGGACTGTTCCTCCTCGAAGAAATAGTAGAGGATGTTTATTCCGCAACAGCTTGGGCACCTGGCTACAATGCAGTCATCAGTGAAGAGTTTGAAGTATTGGACGAACAGGTAAGCGAGGTTATTTTCTCATTACCGCATCCGGAGATTAGAGTTGATCCTGATGGTTTCAACATTGAGTTACCTCAACAGGGAGTGGAAAATCAATCGCTGACAATCTTCAATGAAGGTAATGGGCTACTCGAATTCTGGTCAGAATTCACAATTCCAGTTCGACGTGACAATCCCGGAGATATAATATTTGAATGGCCAGGATCAGAGATGACCGGAGATAATCGGCTGAAGGGAATCACTTCTGTAGGTGACGAGATATTTGTTTCAGGAGCGAACAACTCAGATAATCCTAATATGATCTATGTATTCAATATGGCTGGGGAACTAACCAGATCATTTGAGCAACCGGTTGAAGAACCATCTTCGAACGGTATTAGAGGCCTTTGCAGCGACGGGGAATTTCTATACGGCGCAGATGGACGTGTTGGTTACCAGTTCACAGGAGATGGAGAACTTGTAAGCACTTTCCCTGCTCCAATAAACCCAACGACAAGTTTTGCATATGATCCTGAAAGTGGCCATCTATGGGCAAGTGGTACAACAAATGATATTGTTGAAATCGATATTGAGGGAAATGTAATCAGTGAGCTTGAAGACGACCATAGGAAATACGGACTGGCATGGCATCCTTCAGATCCAGACGGCTATAACCTATATGTTTTTCATCATGTCCGAGATGTAACCGATGCGATGGTGACAAAGGTGAATATCGAAAATGGTGAGGAAGTTGATGTAATTGATCTGACGGCAGACGAGGGAGATGAGGGTGTTGATCTATTTATTACAGATATGTTCAATCCTCTCGTCTGGATGTATGTGACAATAATGGAGATGGGAGTTCCAGATGTAATACGTGGTGTTGAACTTGATTTAAACACATCCTGGGTTGAAGTTGATCCAATGGAGGGCACGGTTGATCCCGATTCTGAATTGGATGTTTCATTTAGATTCAATGCTGGAAACTGGATGCCGGGTGTTTATGAACTGCTTCTTGTTATCGGCTCGAATGCAGCAGGAGATGATATTGAGGTTTCCCTCACATTGAATGTGACGGACGAAGGAATTGAAATGGAGTTCTTTGAGTTCCTGGAAACTGAACGTCGCCATAGTTTCGTTATCAATTCCTTATCAATTCTCGAAGAACCAGCAGAGTTCGGTGATGAAATTGGAGTTTTCACGCCGGAAGGAACCTGTGTAGGTGGTTCGGTTTGGTTTGACCAGGTTACGACTGTTCCCGCATTTGGGGATGATCCCGATACAGACTTCACTGAAGGTTTCTTTGTCGATGATCCGTTTGCATTCAGGGTTTGGGATGCTGATGGAGACCGAGACTATGCAGCCAATTTTGAACTTATCGGAGGGGATGAGAGCTTCTCGGTAGATGGGAACACCCGTGGTACCCTTGATGTTCCCAATCTCGGACGAGTGCTTCAATATGATCTACCTCTTGGGTGGAGTATGATTTCGACAAATGTCATTCTCGAAGAGGATGATGTCGTTGTCATGTTTGTGGATCTGGCTGAGAGGGAAACACTCACCATGGTCAAAGATGGTCAAGGTAGATTCTACAGTACTGCATTTGGGTTTAACAATATACCATTCTGGAATGAGTTAGAAGGTTATTTGTTAAAGCTCGTTGAGGCAGATGGATTTGAACTTGCTGGAGATGCAATTGATCCTGCCACGGTGTTAGAGCTTCCTGATGGATGGAGCATGATTTCCTACATACCACAATGGGAAATGGACGCTCCAACTGCATTCGAACCATTGGGTGAGAACTTGCTCATTGCAAAAGATGGTGAGGGTCGGTTTTATGTCCCGGCGTTTGGTTTTACCAATATGGGTGACCTTTCCGAGATGAATGGTTATCAGGTAAAACTGGATCAGGCGCAAGACTTCGCATTTCCTCAGGCAAATATGATGGCAGCAATAGATCCTCCAACGGGCAGGTCCCTGCAATATTTCGGTGTTCCGACCATTTCGGGTGAGAATATGTCCTTGTTGATGTTATCGAACATCAACGTACATACAGAGATTGGAATATTTGATTCAAATGATAACCTGTGTGGTGCGGGTGTAATCAATTCAAATGGAGAAACCGGGATTGCAGTTTGGGGTGATGATCCCACAACTCAAGTAAAAGACGGTTTTGCGCAAAACGAGCAGTTGCGGATTGTTTCATGGAATGAGATGACCGGTTCAGAAACGATAGGATACAATCTGGTATCTGGATCTGATAGATATTCTACAGATGGTTTCACAGTACTGGAATTAAATTCTTCTGTGGATCTGACTCCAACAGAATTTGGAATTGTTGGAAACTATCCCAACCCATTTAACGATCAATCTATTATCTACTTTGGTGTTCCCGAGCGAATGTTAGTGAAAGCCTCTCTATATAATGTAAAAGGGCAGAAGGTTAAAGATATTCTTAAGAGAACATTTTCACATGGTATACATTCAGTTGTAATCAAAGCGAATGATTTGGCAACGGGAACGTATATCGTAAGACTCGAATCAGGAGAACAGTCCAGTATTCAAAAGATTGTCCTGATGCGCTAAGTTTTGGAATAACTTGTCATTACTCAGAAACCCCGGCTAATGCCGGGGTTTCTTGCTTTTAAATCATAAAATGATGTCTTCTATTAATATAGTAGCAATTCTTGAGAGAATAGTCCTTGTGAACAAGGCGATACAATCCCGTATGTTACATATAATCAAATAGATTACTTCGCCACTCTGCATCTCACAAGGGCAGACGAACTTAATAACTTTCGGGAATTGTCACAATAATGAAAGCCTATTATAATTTAGTTGTTAAATAATTGCGAAAAGAAAATATTAGTCATGCCGAAAAGATTTTATGTTCCCGAAGTTGTAATTTTTTTCACAAAGGAAGTTTTTGGCTATTGTTCTCCTTGACTGTTGAGAACTAATGATATATATTGTGCATGAAGGAACGAATTATGCATATATATTTTATGCAGCAGGTTGCCTTACGATTCCTTCGATCTAATATGATTAAAAACAAACACATACATTTCGATAGAAATAAAGAGATGGGGTAGAACGCTTGGAAAACTATGTAATTGTAGTACTCGGGTCCGGAATTCTTGCTTTACTTTTTGCGCTTGTAAAAGCAAGTTGGGTCGGAAAACAGGATGAAGGCAACAGCAAAATGGCTGAAATTGCCAAGAACATCCGCGAGGGAGCGATGGCTTTCCTCGCCAGCGAGTATAAAGTTTTAGCAATTTTCGTAATTGTAGTTGCGATCCTTCTTGGAATAGCAAACAGTTCTAATGCAGAATCATCGGCTTTCATCGCCTTATCATTCGTCGTCGGGGCCATTTGCTCCGGATTGGCGGGTTTCTTCGGGATGCGAGTTGCCACCAACGCAAACGTCCGTACTGCTCAGGCAGCCCGTTCCGGACTGACACAAGCTCTGGGAGTTGCATTCTCAGGCGGTGCAGTGATGGGGATGTGTGTGGTTGGTTTGGCACTTACCGGCTTAGGTCTTCTGATTGTATTATACACTGGTGTGTTGGGATTTGATACATCCAGCCAAGCCACAATGGCTAAGCTTTTGGCCACTGTTTCTGGATTTTCACTTGGCGCATCCTCAATCGCACTGTTTGCCCGTGTCGGTGGTGGTATCTATACCAAGGCTGCAGATGTCGGTGCTGACCTTGTAGGTAAAGTTGAAGCTGGTATCCCAGAAGATGATCCGCGTAATCCTGCAGTAATCGCCGATAACGTTGGTGACAACGTTGGTGATGTCGCTGGTATGGGTGCAGACTTGTTTGAATCTTATATCGGTGCTATTGTCGGTACGATGGTAATCGGTGTTTCCGCCTGGTGGTTGCCAATTAAAGCCGCAGGTGGTGATCCATTATTCCCTATCGTTCTTCCCCTCATGTTAGCCGCGACTGGAATTGTGGTTTCTATACTTGGAACATTTCTTGTTCGAACAAAGGAAGGTGGCAATCCACAATCTGCTCTGAACATAGGTACATTCGGTGCTGGTGGTCTGATGGTAGTTGCCTCGTTCTTCGTGATTAAAATGTTCATTCCTGAAACGTTGAGCATTCCAGATCCATTTGGTGGCCCTGGTGGGATGATTGAAACCGGATACATGGGAGTGTTCCTTGCAACAGTGTACGGTCTTATCGCCGGTATCGCTATTGGTATGATAACGGAATATTACACTGCTGAAAATCGCAAGCCCGTCAAGAGCATTGCAAAAGAGAGTCTTACAGGTGCTGCGACAAATATCATAACGGGACTCGCAGTTGGCATGCGCTCAACAGCTTTCCCACTATTAGTGCTGGGTGCGGCAATTGTTCTTGCATACAATTCAGCAGGTCTTTATGGTATTGCAATCGCGGCAGTCGGCATGCTTTCGACCACAGGTATTCAACTAGCTGTTGACGCTTACGGTCCCATTGCTGATAACGCTGGTGGTATCGCTGAAATGGCAGAATTAGGTCCTGATATCCGCGAACGTACAGATAAACTTGACGCAGTTGGCAACACTACAGCAGCTATTGGTAAAGGTTTTGCAATTGGTTCAGCAGCCCTGACAGCATTAGCGCTTTTCTCAGCGTTTGTTTCGGTTGTTAATGCCAAATTAATGTTGACTGGTGCACCACCATTATCAATTGATGTAATGAATCCCAACGTAATGGCTGGATTACTGGTCGGTGCCATGTTGCCCTTCCTGTTCAGTTCATTTGCTATGCAAGCTGTTGGTAAAGCTGCGGGTGAAATGATTGTAGAAGTTCGCAGGCAATTCAGGGAAATTCCCGGTCTGCTCGAAGGTAAAGAAGGTGTTGTCGCTGATCACGCTCGTTGTGTTTCTATCGCAACAAAAGGCGCGATCAGGCAAATGGTTGCCCCGGGACTGCTTGCAATCCTGGCTCCGGTAATTGTAGGTTTCGTGTTTGGTGCAACAGTCCTCGGTGGACTACTTGCCGGTGTAACTTCTTCAGGTGTTTTAATGGCGATCTTCATGTCGAACGCCGGTGGTGCCTGGGATAATGCAAAAAAACACATTGAAGGTGGTGCACACGGCGGTAAAGGAACCGATGCTCACAGCGCAGCTGTAGTGGGTGATACGGTTGGTGATCCTTTCAAGGATACAGCTGGACCATCATTGAACATCCTCATTAAGTTAATGAGTGTTGTATCATTGGTTATTGCACCTCTGCTGTAAACAAAAACAGAATTAAATTCTGATAAATAAATTTTTTGAAACTTAGTTCAAAACTTGATGAAGAGGTAGTTATGGAGAAGGTAAAATTAATTCCACCGCATGGTTCTGACGAACTTATGCCCTTGCTGCTTGAAGGTGATGCACACGCAGCAGAGCTGAAGCGTGCAGCCGATATGCCGCAGGCTCGTGTATCTTCGAGAGAAGTTGGCGACCTGATTATGCTCGGTATCGGTGGATTTACCCCATTGACGGGATTTATGGGAGAGGCAGATTGGAAAGGCGTTTGTGAAAAGATGTATATGACAAACGGCATTTTCTGGCCAATTCCTGTTACTGTATCAGTAGACAAAGACTTTGCTGGCAAACTTAACATTGGTGATGAGATCGCTTTAGTCAACGACGAAGACAACGATATCATGGCAACAATGAAGGTTGAAGAGAAGTATAGCATCGATAAAGAATTCGAATGCAAACATGTCTATACAACGAATGATCCCGAACATCCGGGCGTCAAAATGGTTATGGATCAGAAAGAGATCAACCTGGGCGGACCGGTAAAAGTTCTTTCACAGAGCACATACCCTGAAGAATTTAAGGGTCTGTACCAAACACCAGCAGAATCCCGTGCAGTATTTGAGGAAAGAGGCTGGAAAACTATTGCTGCATTGCAGCTCAGAAACCCGATGCATCGTTCACACGAATATCTGGCAAAAATCGCTTTGGAAGTAACAGATGGTCTTTATATCCATCAGTTAGTTGGAAAGCTGAAAGCCGGTGATATTCCTGCTGACGTTCGCGTTAACTGCATTAACTCGCTTGTCGAATATTACTTTGTTGATAATTCAGTTCTGACAGGTGGCTATCCATTGGATATGCGCTATGCCGGTCCGCGCGAAGCTTTGCTTCACGCAGTATTCCGCCAAAACTTCGGTTGCACCCACTTAATCGTTGGTCGCGACCATGCTGGTGTTGGTGATTATTACGGACCGTTTGATGCACAAAACATCTTCTATGAATTACCTGAAGATGCACTGCAACTCAAGCCGTTGCCAATTGATTGGACCTTCTACTGCTACACTTGTGGCGGAATGGCTTCAATGAAAACCTGCCCCCACGGGAAGAATGAAAGGTTATTCCTGTCCGGAACCGCTTTGCGGAAGGCACTTTCGGAAAATGCAGATGTACCGGCTGAATTCAGCAGACCTGAAATCCTCAAGATTTTGCGTGAGTATTATTCAGGTTTAGAAGAAAAAGTTGAAGTAAAATTACATGGACATGCTACAGGCGATGCCAAGTAGCTTTGTCCTTTAAGAATGTTTAGAAACAATCTAAGCTTAAACAGTAAACATTAATCCAGGAGTGATTATGCCAAGTTTTGTAAATCCAGAAAAATGCGACGGATGCAAGGCTCTGGACTCAACCGCTTGCCAACACATCTGCCCGAATGATTTAATGGTTCTGAATAAGGCTACCGAAAAAGCCTACAACATGGAACCTGAGATGTGCTGGGAATGCTACAACTGCGTCAAGATTTGTCCGACACAAGCAGTTGAAGTTCGCGGCTATGCAGACTTCGTACCATTGGGTGCCCAAGTTACCCCATTGCGCAGTACGGATTCAATTATGTGGACCGTCAAGTTCCGTAACGGAATGTTAAAACGGTTCAAGTTCCCCATCCGCACAACTGCAGAAGGTGCAGCAGTACCAGATGGCGGTTGGGAAACCGGAACAGATGATCTTGCCAGCCCGGTTCTCTTTTCAGAACCAGGATCCTGTGGCACAGACACAGTCTTCACCAAGTAGAGGGTTTTATTAATGGCAAATTTTGAAACAGTCACAGTAAAGTCCGACCTGCTGCTCGTTGGCGGCGGTATGGCAGGCTGTGGTGCAGCAGTTGAAGCAGCACATTGGGCCAAAAAGAACAATCTGTCAGTTGCTTGGGTAGACAAAGCAGCCGTGGATCGTTCAGGTGCAGTAGCAATGGGTCTTTCTGCTATCAACCAGTATGTAGGTCTCGCCGAAGGCGACAATACCATCAGCGAATACGTCAATTACGTACGTAACGACTTGATGGGTGTTACCCGTGAAGACCTCGTGGCAAGCATTGCTCGTCACGTTGACTCCAGTGTTCACCTCTTCGAGAAATGGGGACTCCCAATCTGGAAGGCTGAAGGTGGCGGTTATGTCCATGAAGGACGCTGGCAGTTAATGATCAATGGTGAATCTTATAAAGTTATCGTTGCCGAAGCAGCAAAGAATGCTCTTGGTATCGACAACATTTATGAACGTGTATTCATAGTTGGTCCTATGATGAATGGCGACCGTTGCATCGGTGCATACGGTTTCTCCGTTCGCGAAGAAAAATTCTATGTATTCCTTGCCAAGTCAATTATGCTTGCCTTGGGTGGTGCAGTTCACGTCTTCAAGCCACGCTCATCGGGTGAAGGCCTTGGTCGCGCATGGTACCCACCATGGAATTCAGGTTCATCAACTTACTTCACACTGCAAGCTGGTGCAGAATTGACCTGCCAGGAAGTTCGCTTTATTCCTGTCCGATTCAAAGATGCTTACGGTCCTGTCGGTGCATGGTTCTTGCTTTTCAAATCCCGCGCTACAAACGGCTTGGGTGAGAACTACATGATTACCCGCAAAGACGAGCTCCAAAACTGGCTGCCTTACGGAAGTGTAAAACCAGTTCCCGCAAATCTGCGTAACTGGCTGATGATGCTTGACGTAATGGAAGGTAAGGGTCCGATCTTCATGCGCACTGAAGAAGCTATTCAGAACATTGCGAATGAATACAAAGACGACAAGAAAGCTTACAAGAAGAAAATGAAGGAACTCGAGTCAGAAGCTTGGGAAGACTTCCTTGATATGACGATTTCACAGGCCATCCTGTGGGCAGCATCAAACGTTGCTCCTGAAGAAAAAGCCTCCGAAATCGCCGCAGCAGAGCCATATTTCATCGGTTCACACTCCGGCGCCTCAGGTGCATGGGTATCAGGTCCTGCAGATCTGCAGTCTGACGAATCGAACAGCGAATATCACTGGGGTTACACAAACATGTCCACAACCAAGGGCTTGTTCTGTGCCGGTGATGCTTCTGGTGCATCTTCACACAAATTCTCTTCAGGTTCACACGCTGAAGGCCGCGTCGCTGCCAAGGCCGCTGTTAAGTTTGCGATCGACAACAACGATGAGCCTGTCGCTGATGACGCTGAAATCGAAAAGTTGAAAGCAATGGTTCTCGCTCCTCTTGATGTATTCACTGAATTATCAGGAAAGACAACAGATCCTCACATTAACCCTGAGTACATCCGCCCGAAGATGTTCATGTTCCGTCTCCAGAAGATTATGGACGAATATGCAGGTGGTGTTTCAGCCCAGTTTACAACAAGCACAGGCTTGCTGAATAAAGGACTCGAACTTCTCGGTGTCCTGAAAGAAGACGCAGAACATATTGCAGCCGAAGATCTGCATGAACTGATGCGTGCCTGGGAAAATATTCATCGTATGTGGCAGGCAGAAGCCCACGTCCGCACCATTCTCTTCCGTGAAGAGACCCGCTGGCCTGGTTACTACTTCCGCTCTGACATGCCGAAGATGAAAGAAGACTGGAAAGTCTTTGCCAATTGCAAGTATAATCCTGCAGACGGCGAATGGGAAATGATCAAACGACCCATTTACGAGATTTTCTAAGAATGTCTTATCGCTTTGTACCGGAGATTCCTTTTTGGAGTCTCCGGTGCAGGCAATTTTAATTTTAACGATGGTCGAAAGTAGCCAGTAAATAATTGAAGTCAGTTTGGTATTACAATGCAGAAATGCAGCGCTTGATAAATAAGAAAGTCCGCTTGAATTAAAGTTCCATGCTCGCTTTCGATTGAGATTTTTTTAACTGGAACAAAGATTGTGAAAAGTAACAACGTGCAGGAAACGCAAGAAAATCAGCTGGATCTGGTTTGTCCTCATTGTAAATCAAAATTACTTCGGATGGCACTCCCACCTGAAACAGGATATGACTCAGGATTCTTTCTGGTCTGTTTTAACGATAATTGCTCTCATTTCGTAAATGGTTGGAATTGGATGTGGGAGAAATATCAGGTTACGACATCTTACAGACATCATATCAATCCAGACACTGGAAAACCCGGCTCTTTGCCAGTATGGTCAAAAGAAGCCATGAAAGACAGGATATTTTGATGGAACAGGACAAGTCAGATAACATTGCAAGATTGAAAGAAACCATACTCAGAGAGTACCCTCGTCTGAGTTCAACCGATAAATTCAAGTTTGAGTGCGGTCCACATCTTGACTGCTTTAATGATTGTTGTGCAGATGTAAACATTTTCCTTACCCCGTATGATGTGCTTCGAATGAGAAAAGAGCTCAAAATGGGTTCTTCAAAGTTCCTGCATGATTATGCAATAATTCCCTTTGATGATAAGCAGACTCTTCCGGTTCCATTGATGTTGATGGAGGAAACGGACAAGAAACAGTGTCATTTTGTTGATGATGAAAAAGGATGCACAATCTACAATAATCGTCCCTGGCCCTGTAGAATGTACCCATTGGGTATGGCAAGTCCTTCGGAAATGGTCAAGGAAGATTCGAGCAAGTTCTTCTTTTTACTTAATGAAGACCACTGTCATGGTCACAAAAGTGACAAGGAATGGACAGTTGAAGAGTGGATTGCGGATCAGGGAATAGAGCCTTATGATGAATTTGGCGAACTATTTAAGGTCCTCACCATACATGATCGATTACGATCTGGTTGGAAACCTACCCCTAAACATGTTGAAATATACTGGATGGGGCTATATGATCTTGATAAGTTCAGAAAAATGATCTTTGAAAGTTCATTTCTTGACAGATACGAAATTCCTGATGATGAGATAGCAACGGTAAAGACGGATGACGAAGCATTACTGAGATTGGGATTTCGATGGGTATCTATGGCGCTATTTGGTGAACGGTCAATTCCAATTAGGAATGAAGAAGACCAAAAAGCAAGATTAGAAGCGAAAATACTGAAGAAGAGTGACTGAAGTGCTGCCCCAAAAACCTGACAAAAAATTTAAACGCAGTATTGCTGAATCCGGTGGTGATGATCTCAATAAATGTTATCAGTGCGCAACCTGTTCAGCAGTTTGTCTGTTAACGCCTGAGGATCATCCATTTCCGCGTAAGGAAATGCTGCTTGCTCAATGGGGACAGTCTGATAAATTGGTGGCGGATCCCGATGTTTGGTTATGTCATCAATGTAATGATTGCACGGTTCGTTGCCCACGTGGAGCACGTCCGGGTGACGTGATGGGTGCAATCAGAAATTATTCTTTTGAACATTATGCAGTCCCAGGATTCTTGGGCAAACTTGTCTCAAAACCGGCAGGCTTGCCTTTTTTAATGTTAATACCAATTTTGATTTTCGTCTTTATGGCGGATTGGTCACAAATGGCAACCTTTTCAGGTCATGTTCATTTTTATGATTTCCTTCAGAACGGACCTCTTGAGATGTTGTTCATGGCAGGTAATTTTATCGTTCTCCTCCTGGCATCTTTCGGTTTGATCCGTTTTTACAAGGGTATGGCTGATAGTTGGAAAGTTAAACCTGAAATCGGTTTTATTAAAGCTGCGATCCAAACAGTACTTGAGATTATTTCACATAAACGGTTTGGGACTTGTGATACCAGCAAATATCGTCAAACAGCTCACTTCCTGGTCTTTTACGGATTCTTTGGAGCTGCTGCTACTGCTGGGCTGGCGTTGATGAGAATGGAATATTTACATTTCATTCATCCTGAGCATTATGCATTATCCAACATTCCCTCAATGATGCTTTATCATCCGATTAAAATCCTTGGCAATGCCAGTGGTTTAGCAATGATAATCGGAATTATTATGATGGCGACTCGTCACAGTAATGATCCTGAAAGTGCGGGAGTTTCAACATATGCCGGTAAGATATTCATCTGGGGAATATTCGGAGTTGCTTTCACAGGCATGCTGATCCAATTTCTTAGAATTGGTGGATTGCCAACTTTGGCATATGCATTTTACTTTATCCACCTCGTGTTTGTGTTTTCGCTTTTGTGGTATGCACCGTATAGCCAGTTTGGGCACATGTTTTACCGAACCTTCGCCATGATCTTTGCGCGGAGTATTAATCGGATGCCGCAGAAACAGTAAAAGATTTAGTTTAGTTTATCTGAATTAATAATTCAGAGTTATTCATAATTTGTTTAGAGCCTCAAAGAGGAATAAATGAAAACCGATTTGTTAGTGGTAGGTGGTGGAATTGCTGGAATCACAGCTGCAGTCGAAGCAGCTGAGGTCGGCAAAGATGTCATCTTAATCGAACGTGAGCATTACCTGGGCGGTCGGGTTGTGCAGCTTCACCGGTATTTCCCGAAAATTTGTCCGCCGACCTGTGGTCTGGAAATTAATTTCAGGCGCATACGTCAAAACCCGAAGATCACAGTTTTAACAGGTGCTGAAGCAACAAAAATTGACGGAAAACCCGGCGCATATACCGCCGATGTCAACGTTGAACCTCGGTATGTAACTGAAGCCTGTACCAATTGCGGTGACTGCGCTGAAGCCTGTGAAATTGAAGTTGATGACAATTACAACTTTGGCCTTACAAAAGCCAAAGCTATTCGGCTCGCGAATGACAACCCTTACCCGAATCGTTACTTCATAGATTCGGCGGCTGTCAATGATCCGAAGATGAAAGCTCTTGTCGATATTTGCCCACCCAAGGCTATCGATCTGGATATGAAAGCTGAGACAGTATCAATTGAAGCCAAATCAGTCATTTATACAACTGGTTGGGAGCCTTATGATGCTAGTAAGCTGGAAGGACTGAACTATGGTGTTCTTCCAAATGTCGTAACAAACATGATGTTTGAACGGATGACGGCAATTGCCGTTAATAATGAGGCTAAAGTTGTGCGCCCATCTGATGGTGCATCAGTAAGCAAGATCGCCTTTGTGCAATGTGCCGGGTCTAGGGACAGGAGTCACCTGCCTTATTGTTCTGCCATTTGTTGCATGGCTTCACTCAAGCAAACCCGCTATATCCGTGACCAATACCCAGACGCTGAGATTCATGTATTCTTTATTGATGCAAGAACTCCTGGGCGCTGGGAAGATTTTTACCAGAATGTACAGGACGACACCAAAACTATAATCCATCGTGGTAAGGTTGCCAAAGTTGATGATGCCGGTGATGGTAACGTAACAGTAATTGCTGAAAACACACTCACTGGAAACCTCGAGAAAATCACGGTTGAAATGGCTGTCCTGGCAACAGGTATGGTTCCGAGTGCAAAAACTACCAAGCCGTTGCTCGATTCCAAACAGGATGAATTTGGTTTCATTTGGCCAGGTGGAGTTATCGCCGCAGGTGTTGCTACAGGACCGAAAGATGTCGCTGGAAGCAATCAGGATGCAACAGCAGCCGTTGCGAGAGCAATGCAAGATATGGTGGAGGTATAGATTATGGATACTAAAGTAGGAATTTACCTCTGTTCCGGTTGTGGAATCAAAGATACTATTGATCTTGAAGAACTCAAGAGCACAATTGATGATGATCTCAACTTTGTCGAGTTGGCAGAAGATGAGATGGTCTGCGGTGATTTTGAAGAGAAGATCAGAGCTGATGTCAAAGAAAAAGAACTCAATCGAGTAATTATAGGTGCTTGCAGCGGTCGATATTTCGCTGATAAGTTCAATTTCGGTCCCGATGTTATGGTAGACCGTGTTCCATTACGTGAACTGGTTGCTTGGTCACATGATCGAAAAGACTTTGATGAGGTTATGGAAGAGAATGATTGGGATGGAGATGAGCACCCAATCCATGAGCTCGCAGCAGACTATATGCGCATGTCTTCAGCTCGAGTTGAAAACAGCGAGCCACCCACACCAATTGACGAAGAGATTTCAAAAGACATTCTGGTCGTTGGCGGTGGTGTGTCTGGAATGTCTGCGGCATTGGCATCAGCAAAAGCAGGTTATAAGGTTAATCTGGTCGAAAAGGATAGCGAACTTGGTGGAATGACCCGTCATTTCAAAATGGTCTTTCCAACGGAACCGCCATTTGAAAAACCGGCCGAACCACCCGTAGCTCAGCTTGCCGCTGAAGTCAATGGCAATGAAAATATAAAAGTTTTCACCAGCTCGACTGTAGCAAAGACTGCTGGACAACCCGGTCAGTTCGATGTCACGGTCAAGAACGGTTCAGGTGAGGAATCATTCCGCGTCGGTGCTATCGTTCAGGCCACTGGTTGGACCCCCTATGAACCGGAAAAACTGGCTGACAAATATGGATATGGAAATTTCCAGAATGTCGTAACCAGTCTTGAACTCGAAAAAATGGTCAGTAATGGTGGAGTAAAGAGAGCATCTGATGGTAAGGCACCATCGAGTGTTGCAATAGTTCACTGTGCAGGATCTCGAGACAAGGAACATCTGGCATATTGTTCTGCGGTCTGTTGTCGAACGGCATTGAAGCAAGCCCTTTATATCCGTGAACAACTTCCCGAAACGGATGTTTATTTACTATATAAAGATCTTCGTAGTCCGGGTGTTTACGAGCAGTTCTACGAAGCTGTACAGCAGGTTGAAGGAATTTACCTGACGAAGGGCGAAGTTGTCGATGTGAAAGAGAATGGCAATGAAATCGAGGTTTCCCTCGATGACACTCTTTTAGGCGAATCAATGACGATTAGTTCCGAGATGCTAGTATTGGCAACCGGAATGAAGCCGACAACAAGACTGGAAGGTGAATTATCAGATCTCGAGATAGATGGTATCCCGGATGCTGATTGTGAAAAGGAAGAGGATTCGAAAGAATTCCCGAACTCTGGTACACTTAACCTACAGTATATGCAGGGACCGGATCTACCCAAATTGAAGTATGGATTTACCGATTCTCACTTCATTTGTTTCCCATATGAAACAAAAAGAACCGGAATCTACGCCGCTGGTACCGTCAGAGCTCCGATGGATATAGCAGCCGCCAGAACCGATGGTTATGGTGCTGCATTGAAAGCTATTCAGGTGATGGAACAAGCGGATAAGGGTCTGGCAGTCCACCCGCGTGTTGGAGATGCCAGTTCCCCGGATTTCTTCCTGCAAAGATGTACCCAATGTAAACGTTGTACGCAGGAATGCCCGTTTGGAACCTTAGACGAAGACGAGAAGGGTACACCAAAACCAAATCCGATGCGCTGTCGCAGGTGTGGTATTTGTATGGGAGCTTGTCCTGAACGGATTATCTCGTTCTCAAATTATTCTCCAAACATGGTTTCTCAGATGATTAAGGCAATTGAGATTCCCGACGAGGATGAAGAGAAGAGACGTATCCTGTGCTTCGTATGTGAGAATGATGCAATGCCTGCCCTCGATATTGCGGCAATGCATCGCAAGAAACTGCCTGCTACCGTTCGTATTATTCCTGTTCGTTGTATTGGTTCAATAAATACGATTTGGATTGCTGACTCATTTTCAAATGGATTTGATGGCGTTATGTTAATTGGGTGCCAGAGAGGTGACGATTATCAATGTCACTTTGTTAGAGGCAGTGAACTTGCTCAGACTCGTATGAAGAATGTGAAAGAGAAGCTTGAACAATTAGTTCTCGAACCCGAAAGAGTTAGAATCGAATCGGTTGAAATTTCCGACTGGCAACTCGCCGCTGGAATGATCAACGATTTCGCAGAAGAGATTGAAGAATTGGACCAGAATCCTTATAAAGGATTCTAATAATTGAGTGTCAGGTGAGGACACCTGACACCGCCTAAAGGTTTTATTAGCCGAAGTGTTTGCAAAACGTTGAAGCTGTAAAGTTTGACACATAAACATATTGTATTCCTCATCCAAGGAACAAACTTGAGGAGAAATCATGGCAGAAGTAAAGAAGTTGGCAACAGGGAAGCTTGCCGAACTGAGAGATGGAGCATGGCCGAGTTTCGTAACAGAAATCGAAGCCGCTGCTCAGGATAACAAAACGTCCGAGGCCCTGCTTGGAGTTCTTGAGCGTTCATATAACGAAAAGATCGGTCACTGGAAACATGGCGGCATTGTTGGTGTAATGGGCTATGGTGGTGGTGTTATCGGTCGTTATGTGGATATTCCAGAAGATTATCCGGATATTTCACACTTCCACACGATTCGTGTCAATCAACCGGGAGGTTGGTTCTACAAAGCGGATACAATGCGGGAGATTTGCAATATCTGGGAAAGGCACGGTTCAGGATTGACCAACATGCACGGTTCAACCGGTGATATGGTCTTTCTTGGAACAAATACGGACGAACTGGAACCAACTTTCGATGAACTGACGAAACTCGGTTTTGACCTTGGTGGATCAGGTTCTGTGATGCGTACACCTTCATGCTGTAACGGACCTGCTCGTTGTGAATGGGCAATGTACGACACTTTGAAGGTAACTTACGACTTGACAATGCACTATCAGGATGAACTTCACCGTCCGTTCTTCCCGTACAAGTTCAAGTTTAAAATGTCTGGCTGCCCGAATGACTGTGTAGCATCTATAGCTCGTGCTGATATGTCAATTATCGGTACATGGCGTGATGATATTCAAGTCAATAATGATCGTGTTGGTCAGTATGTGAGTGATGGTCTTAACATCCAGCGTGATGTTATTAACCGTTGCCCGACAAGTTGCATGGAATGGGACGGAAAAGAGCTTAATATCGATAACCGTAATTGTTCACGATGCATGCACTGTATCAATGTCATGCACCTTGCACTAAGTCCGGGTAAAGATCGTGGCGCAACTATTTTGTTAGGTTCAAAGGCTCCAATTCTTGAAGGTGCATTACTTTCAAGTGTACTGGTTCCGTTTATGAAAATGGACGAACCATTTAACGATGAAGATGCAAACTTCGAAGACCTCAAAGATCTTATTGATGAGATTTGGGAAGTATGGGGTGAAGAAGGCAAGAACCGCGAACGTATCGGTGAATTTGTCGAACGTATCGGTAAGAGCAACTTCCTCGATGCAATTGGGCTCGAGCCAATACCAGAAATGGTTGCACATCCGAGAGAGAATCCATACGTCTTCTACACATTAGGCGAAGATGATGAGGGCGAAGAGTAAATATTACTCTTTGTTCAATTCTCTAAATCGATAAGTTAAGTTCAAGTAAAATTCGATACAGGAGTTATAAATGACTGCAGAACCTGCTAAAAGGTTGACTGATATCGGGCCGCCTCATTATAAAGAGAACCTGCCGCCCGTTATTTTAAACAACTATCACAAGTGGGATCGCCACGAAATTCTCGCTCCGGGTGTCTATGTGCACATCGCCGAATCC
>JABGPL010000026.1 GCA_018644935.1 Calditrichota bacterium
CGACAATTTTATCGATACTGTCTGCCCCGAAACAGGCGACATATACCTCTCCATCAGATCCAGCCACTACCCTTGAAGCACCATTTCCAACCTCAATCGGATTGTCTGAATTGTTCAGTACTGCACCTGATATAGCGTTATATCGGAAGACGAGACCGGGATTCTCCTCACCCCAAATACCGAAAGCAGCTAGATATGCATCATCATCTGAGGTGATTACAAGTTCCGCCGGTTTTCCACCGATGTCAACTGTGTTAACGACAGTATTCGTCTGAGTATCAATAATGCTGATCTCACCCATCACATCAGAGTAATTTCCAGTACATACAACATGCAGTCTGCCCTGAGAATCCACGTCGAGATATTGAGGATTGATACCGACATCAATTAGATCGACTACTGTTTTAGTCTCAATATCAATTACAGAAATTGTTCCAGACTCATATCCGAAAGTTGAGAGGTTGAAGCCGCTGTTACATACATATGCCCTGTCACCGATTACCTTGATATCCGAAGGTGATAAGCCGACTTTAACAAATTCATGAATTTCTGGAGTGTTCGGATTGAGAATAGTCACTGTCGAGTCGTTAAAGTTGGAGATTATCAGTTTTCCATCCGACGAAAAATCGCCGAACATCGGGCTCTTGTTCGGTCCCGATCCGATGTCCACCGTCTCGATTGGCATCAAATTATGGTCTTCATTGAAGCCGAGAATGTCCAGACTGTTCGATGCGGAGTTAATAACATACAGCTTGTCATTCCTGTATAAAATATCATTAGGAGTATCACCTAACCCGGCAATACCAACCGTAACCTCACCGGACTCGGTATTCAGCATTGAGAGGTTACCAGCATGATCAGAGAAGTTAGCGACAAACAAGGCTCCCTCTGGGGCTAAGGTCGGACTTGAGGGACTGACTGATTCGCAACTCGTCAATGTTATTGTTAACATAATTAAGGCGAAAATAAAGGTTAAAAAGGTCTTTCTCATTTCTAATTATCCATGTTGTAAAAAAATGTTGTTCTCTTTCAGTACTCCGTGTGCCCCGGGCTATTTATTGCCCGGGTTTCCCAACTTGACGCTTGCTTTCCAATCATAAACCCGATCAAAACAAATAAGTGTTTGTAAAGAAACTTGGGCAACGAGTAGCCCAAGCCACACATCTATTATACTTTGGGTTTTTCCAACCCGAGTTTGATCTGAACCCTGTATGCCCTTCCGGGCATCGGACTGCGCTCAATTACCCGGTAGGACTTATCAAATATGTTATCAATTCCGAATTCAACTGTTGTCCTCACTGAATGAAACCTAAACCCACGTGAGCAGAAAAAATCGTAGATACTGTAAGCTGGCAATCCCATTCCCGCAGTTGATATCGGGTCTTGATTCGAGGCGGTTGAATATCTTCGTCCAACCCAACGGTTCTTCATATTAAAAACTACTCCTGATACCCTTACTGCAATTTCACTGGCACCGCTATGACGGGCAATCAATGGTGGTAAATTGCCTCGATTAAAATCCCCCTCTGTATCAATGGACGCATCATTGAGAATGTAGCTGGCAGAGAGCTTTACAAGTCCTCTCAGGAGGGATACTCCCCCACTACTCTCAAGTCCTCTTGCCTTTATCCGGCTGACGTTTTCGGGATAGTACTTGCCGAATGAAGTTCTTTTCCATACTATCATGTCTTCGGTAAAGCGATAGAATCCGTTTACATTCAATGTCCAGGAGAGTGGAAATGTCGCAAGACTGCTCATATTGACATTCAGGTGAGTGCCCTGCCCTTTTTCAGGTCGGAGTTCTTTATTGCCAACAGCGTACACACTTTCAACGAGAAACAGAGCATTAAACGGCGGTGACAGAATGCTTTGCCCCCAACCGGTGTTGATGTTCAGGTGGAATGTGGGTAAGTTTTTTTGCATCCGAAACGACAGATTAGGCTCAAAATATGAATTGTCGCTGATGCCAGAGTTTCGAGTCCACCTGTAGGACAGGTTCGGGGTTATTCCAAAATTGATATCGGATAAGGACAGGCGATACTCACCACCAACTTTGAGATTGTGAACGGAACGAATCGCTTTTCCAAAGCCAATACCCCCAACGGTGTTACTCCCGCGCAGCAAATCTTTCCCAAGGTATTCGTCCCTGTTATATCCATAACTTGCGACTAACTTTCCGAACGAAAAATCGGAGAAAAGGACAGATTCTGCACCATATTTAAGCCCATTTTGACGGTTTTCTTCAGCAAGGTGGTGGATAATCTCCCCAGTATCCGGGTTGAGTTGTTCGGCAGGGGATTGAAATTGACCGGTATAATCAGATAAATAGAGTTTGGAATCAATATTAAACCACTCCAACTCGAAATTGCCCTTTACAATACCCGCTTTACGCTCATGGTTGAGCAAAGCTTCAGGGGTAGGGGATAGATATATTAATCCTGGAACTCCATGTCGGTTGCCCTCGTAGTAAAACCCTCCTTCCAATGAGTTCTTTCTCCCTACTCGCCCAAATCTCAAACTGCCAGATGAAACATCTGTCGAATTATTGAACCTCTTGTGTTCCGCCTGTTCATCACCACCCATCAGTGTATATGGAAAATCACCCTTCTCATAAAGTCGTTTAAAATGAGCCATCCCGAAATACTCGTGCCCTGAGACTGCCAATTTAAGTTTCCCACTGTAATGACCATAGCTCGCTCGTTCAGTGGCAACCTCAGCCCAGTTTTCAGAGGAATTCGATATATCCGTTTGTATCGTGAGAAGACGTATCTCGCCACCATATCCCGAAAAGTCAACTTCAATTGCAGCGAGATTATCGAGGTCAATTTGGTTGACCAGAGCTTCACCCGATCCTGCATCATTGAGTGGAATACCGTCAAGTGAAATTTTCACAGCTCGGCTGGGACATCCGCGCAGGGAAATTCGCTGATTGCCATCTCCCTCAAGGAGCGTTACGCCTGGAATATTGGACAAAGCCTCGCCGACGTTCTTCGCTCCCCTTTCAGCCCAGACGAACTTACGGAGCGAAATGGATTCACCCTGTACGAAATTATGGCTTCGGCTTCGTTTTCTGATCTCGACACCGGGCAACTCTATGGATCTGCTTTTCAGAGCAAAATTGATGTTCCCAACGGAACCAGTTTTAATTTCAACGTTGTGGCTTTTGACTGGATAATAACCGAGATGTGTAACATTCAGTGAATAGTGACCGGCTTGAAGGTTTGTCAGGCTGTATTGACCAGCCCAATCCGTAGTTGTTCCTGTGGGTTGACCAATTAATTCAACATGTGCTCCGGGGATTGCCACCCCAGTTGTGTCAGTTACAGTTCCGGTAATCGCAACACCGATTTCAGCGTATAGTTGGGAAGAAAAGAGTATGGCAATGATGGCTGCGAAAAGAACCCTGTTTCGCAATCCAAGAGGAGTGATAAGTCTGTAAAACAAAAAACCCGCGTCTCTACGACAAACGGGCAAAAACAGTGCGCTCATGGCGTGTTCCTTGCCCCGAAGGATTATCTCCTGGTTATTGATGGGTCTTCTGACTTGCGCTTCATCCTCGAGCGACGCCTTCCCAAACTTAATCAGTGGCTTAATTGTCGCCCTCGTCTGCGCTTACAGCGGCGAGGTACCGTTCTCGATTTTCACGAGATTCCTACTCCGGACGTTTTCCGGAGCCATCATTAACCTTCTTTCACACGAATCCTTTATTGTGATTCGCGTTCTAATTTCTCTTTCAACATAGTAACTTTATTTAGTCTTTCCAAACCTGAGTTGTAAAAATCACCATCAATCTCAACTAAGAGATATTTTCTGTCATTCAGTATACATGCTTCACCGGTAGACATCGAACCTGCGTATGGATCAAAAACAATTTCACCAGGATCTGTTGAGGATAATATGAACTGTTCAAGGATTTCAACGGGTTTGGATGTTCCGTGCTGATATTTGTAGTTACTGACTCTTTTAAAAAACTCAATCCCAGAATCGGTGCGTTTGAACAGTACATTTGATGGGCGTTTGCCATTTAATGGGCGTCCTTTTGGACCTTTACAGGCGAAGATGACAAGTTCATGCTGAGGAGCGTAGTTACCACGTAAATCTCCTGATCCATGATTATTTTTGATCCAAATCAAGCAGTTTTTGTAATGCAGGAAAACCCGCGATTTAACTCGAGAATCCGTCGATGTGGTTACCTTGGCAATTTCACGCAAATTTAAAATTTCATTGTAAATTTCAGGAAAGGTATAATGATCGCACCAGCAATAAAAATGCCCGCCTGGTTTCAACACTCTGGCTGATTGGGCAATAAAAAAAGGTAGATCGAAATCACTTTCGTGTATCTTTTTAACCTTCGAATGTAACACTGGACGATTCGATTGATAATCCTTATAAGGGGGATCTGTAAGAATCATATCAATAGAATTGTCACGGAGCTTCAAAAAAACTTCGCGATTATCACAATTATATATTTTGTTATCTAACTTCATGGGGCTTGACTTGACCGGTGACTTTGTTTGATGATGTATTAAGTTTATTATCTCAAGCGATAATAAGCAAGAATCGCGTCTCTTAAGAAGCAGACATCATTTAATTCTCCCCCACTCTTCAAGAACTGCCACCGCCATTTCAGGTTTCATTCCGAGTCCAAACTCGAATTGTGCGATTACACCACCACTCGGATCGTAAAGATGGGATGCCACTTTCTGAACAGCGTCTCTCCCTTTCTGCACATCGGCACTCGGCAAAATATGCTGGCGATCAATCTCCCCCCAGAACGTAATTTTACCTTTACCGATCTTTGCCAGTTCTGAAATATCCATGCAGAATAGCTGGGAGTTGATAGCATCCAGACCAACTTCGATCAGGTCTGCAAATATCTCTGTTACATGTCCGTCAGTGTGCATCATGATGAACTTGTCATTAGCAGCTGCCAGATCACAATAGTCCTTGTACAGAGGTTTAAAGAGCTCCCGCCATATCTCAGGATTAATGAGCAACTGGTTCTGAGCCCCCCAGTCGTCCATAAACCATATTGCATCAACATCGGTTTTTACCCAAAACTCAAATTCCTTCAGGTAAAAATCATGAATAGCTTTTATCAGATCTCGTGCACCATAATCCGGCATCATCATGTCAATTAGCGCATTTTCTGATCCACGCAAAAACTGATACCTCTCCCAGGGTCTTGGGCAGCAATTGGCTATTACGAATTTGTCGGTGTTTGCGCAGAATCGGTTTATATTTTCATATGGTCCCGCTGTGTTATCCGGTATCTGCTCATATGGTGGTCTGACCGATTTCCAATCGCTGATATCCCTTATGATCGGTGTTTCAACTTCACCAATTATCCCCGCTTGGATATTTTTGAACTCACAGCCCCAGGCATCGGTGCAGTATCCCACAGCATATCGTTCACCCCTCACAATCGGGGAAGCCGGATATTCGTAATCCGGCTTGATTATGTCGTTAGGAAAATCCCGCTCAATATTCCCAACATCTTCCGGAAAATGTGTCTGAGCATATGGGAGCACCCACAGGTCACGGGGTACTCGTTCGGGTTTTTTAAATGAGAGGCATCTGGTTACTATCTCACGCGGAGTTTGAGGCATTATATGTATCGTTTTTTTTCGTTTTTTTTCGTTTTTTTGTTTTTTTTTAGCTTTCTATTGCTTAATGTTGATGTTCGTCGATAACACTTTTGGCTTTCCTGATATGCTCAGGAGTCGTCCCGCAACAGCCACCTATTATCTTTATCCCTACGTCGAGAAGTTCCTTGACTCCACCTGCGAATTCACCTGGAGCTTCGTTCCAGACCGTAATTCTATTATCAACCTCTGGCAATCCCGCATTCGGTCTGATAATCAGCGGTAATGTACAAATGCTACGCAATTCTCTGGCAATATCTATCATCCCCGTCATACCTTCCCCGCAATTTGCGCCCACCACCTCAGCACCCTCATCGTAAAAACGCTGCACGGTTTCACGCAGAGAATTACCGAAGGAGGTGAAGAAACCGTTCGGGTTTTTGAGAAATGCTGCGGAGACAATTCGCACAACATGAGGAGCTGCTTCTCGAGCTACCTGTAATGCCAGAACCGCCTCTTCGACATCCATAACGGTTTCGATACTGAAAGCATCTACCCCACCCTCAACGAGGGCACTCATCTGAAGTCTGCAGCTTTCCTTAAACGATTCAGGATCGAGATCTCCGAATGGGAGCAAATGCTGTCCACATGGACCAATTGATCCTGTTATATAAGCACTTGTTCCAACAATGTTTCTGACAGATTCAACTGCAACTCGGTTGATCTCCTTCGTCTTTGAATCGAGATCATACTCTCTCAACCTGATGGGGGAGCCACCAAAAGTGTTTGTTTGAAGGATTTCCGCTCCTGCGGAATGGTAGGCTTTTGCTACTTCATGCAGGGCTCTGGGGTTTGAAAGGTTAAGGTTTTCCGGACAAATGGAGATGTCATTTCCAAGCTGACTCAAAAATGTCCCCATTGCACCGTCAGCCAGAATCGGACGGCTATCTTCCAACCTTTTCCTCAGTTCAACCAATTGAACCTCTAAGTATTTAAAGTTGAAAGATACTTCGAAAAGGTGTGGGGGTCTGGGAAATATCCATCCGCATCAATTTTATCACTGAACTCATTTGAGAGTGGAGCTCCACCGATAAACACCATCGAGCCGGTTATTGCGCCCTTAATTTCTCCGACAACGGATTCCATATTTAACATTGTCGTCGTCAAAAGAGCACTCAATGCCGCTAACTTACAATTATTATCCCTTAATGCAGTGATGAATTTATCAGCTGAAACATTTGAACCAAGATCAATAACATTCCAACCAGCCCCTTTGAGAACCATACCGACTATGTTCTTGCCTATATCATGAAGATCGCCCTGAATGGTTCCAATTACTATGCTTCCCCGGTGTTTGGCTTCTCCACTTTCAAAATATGGCTTTAGGTGAACCATCGCCGCGTTCATCGCCTTTGCTGCAACAAGTAATTCCGGTATAAAAGCCTGACCGTTGGCAAATTTTGCACCTACGGTGTCCATCCCAACCATCAGCCCTCTTTTTAAAATGGAGTTGGCTGATTCTCCCGTTTCCAATAATAAAGTTGTAAGCTCAGATGCGCCATCAGAATCCTTCATGTCGGGAGGATACGGGAAGTTTCTGTCGACCTTCCCCCGCTCGACGCACAGTGCAAGCCGTTGTATTAAGTCCAAAAGAATTAGATCCCAGGTTAAAATCAAAGTAAGCTAAAATCATTGCCTTAAAAGGTGCAGCATTCGGGAGCTATACCCTTTTATTCCGGCTGTTCCCAAAAACATAGCAAGTTCTCTTCCCTCATCTGAGGTCAAAGGTGGAGGCGTTTTAACACCAAATGCGGAGAACATTAAATCTTGATAATCAACAATGGTCAACGCTCGGTTGTTATTAAGGTTCTGGAACTCTATGATAGCTTTGTCGTAATTGCCGGTCATAGCATGCAGTTGCCCAAGCCGGTATGATAACATTGAAAAGTCTGCCAGATCGCTTCGAATGTCGCCGAAATGCTCTCTGAAAAATTCGAGTGCCTCTATTTGATGTTCTTCACTCTCCAGCTCTCTCACCCAAACAAAGTAATGGTATCGGAAGTACCTGCATAAAGTCTCTTTTTTCTCATCTCGATGCTCCATTTTGAAAGCATCAATAACCATCTTGTCGCATTGTCGCCCAAATGGTCCATCAATCAGATAGTTGAGCGAATCAGCGATTGCCTGAAAATCTTTATTCGCCAGCAATCCCCGGAAATCTACTGAGTCTTCCAGAAAGTCTTTTGCCCGAATGCTCCAAATACCTCTGTTAAGACCTTTGTGGTCAAACAGGTCATATTTAGACCAGAGTTCTATGTTAAAACTTGGCAGAGGATCAACCTCCACAAAAAGCCAATGAACACTACTCCTGTCAACAACCCTGCCTTTGATAGGATGATAGGCACTTAGAAGTCCGATATCAGAACAATTTACTTCAATTTTGATGGTGTCCACAACCCCGAACCACAATGAAGCATGCTCTACATTGTAATTAAACTTGTAATAAGGGAGAAAAGACATAGAATGGGACTTGGGACAGACCTTGTACTGCACTTCAACCTTAAACTCCTCGTCTTCAGCAACATCAAGCGTCAGACGATACCAGGCGATATCCCCCCGATTTTGAAACACAGGCATAGTTTCATCGCTGCTGCGAGTCAGTGTAGTAATCCTCTGCAACCTGTCGACAATCATCTTGACATCTCGCACGCAGAGTGAGTTATCGACAGCTCTTTTAGGATCGTTCATTGTGACTGGCAAGCCCAATTCGAGGGAACCTGAATCCCCGATATTTTTAAAATAATACTCCGCGGTAACTTCAGCATCCAGCCCATTCAAATGTATATAGACACTTTCTTTTAAAAGCTGAATTTCATTGTTATCAATTGGAACCAACTGGTTCGCAATTATCTCAACAGGCTCAACGTACGCCTGGGAGATTATCGGAAAAATGATTAAGAGTAAAAAGACAGTCGACAGCCTCAACGACAATCTTTTGATCCGGTAGAGAGCACTTACATCCATTACAATCCTCTTGCGGTATTTGAAACTGACCAGAACCAGAACACAGCCACATTAGCTGTTGTTTCTATGTTACTTCAATGCCACTTTCATTAACAGGACTTAAAGGTTTTTTTTCGAGTACAAGCCAAAGCTCGTACATATTCAGGATGAAATTCAATCTGGGAGGAGTATCTTGGTACTATCCCTCCAGGCGGGACGTGCAGTGTCGATTAAAATATATAACTTGGAAATGCTCTACAAAAGCTACATTAAAAAAAACTATGCTAAAACAAAGATAATTTTCAAATTGATCAGTTTATTTTTGCGCATCTGTGAGTAATTATTCCTCACATACCTTCAGGGAATAACTTTCAATATGCAATATATAGAATCCTTGGAAATTGACAATAGGTGGGTTATTTTAGGTGAAGGAAACACAACAGACAGGACAGAAGATATCACAACCTATGAATCAAATGAACTTAAGGCATTCAAGGTCGAGATAACTAATCTATTAAGAGAGGATAACTGTCGGTGTTTGTGAATATGCTGCTCGGAGTGATTTGAATGTAAAGTGACAAAGAATTGGTTAGTGTTGAGTAACATGGTGGTCATGAACAATGATATGTTCGCTCTTATCAGGAACGGCGTGTAATTTCATTCTTCATATGTGTAATCTTCCAAAGTACCAATTCAGTACTTAGAAGCCTGATTTCCTAAGATTTTAAAGGAGGAAACTCTAATGCGTACTTCGATATCTATTATGTTTATTCTAATCTTTTGTTCGATGTTGCCAGCCCAGCAAGTAACTCTATGGGAAAGTTGGGAAGATGGCAATTGGAATGAAAACCCGCAATGGACAGATTTCAATCCAGATAACGAACCCAATGACTGTTTTCATGTTGTAGAGGATGTGGGCCATGACAATAATCCCTGCGCTGAAGTAAGACATGCAAATAATATTGGATCTACCGCACTGTACACCTCGATGAATTGCGGTGGAGAATTCAGCATAGACCTTTGGATTCACAAGCGGACAGAAACCTTCAGTATTTTTAAGGTTGGAGTGACTCAGGGAGAATACTCACAAGACCACCGAGGAGTGCGGATTACTGTAAATCATCACAACGAGGATAGAAATTGGTATTTAAACTATTGGGATCACAATATCAATGAAGGCGAACATAACCAGACTCAAATTGTCTATCCTGATGCTTGGATGAACCTCTCAATGTCTCGGGATTTTGAGGGCCATTGGATTGTGGAATGGCGAGATGAAGGTGGCGAAATCGAGCAGATTGTGGAATTTGATGATACATTAGAAGAACTTGACAACCCTCATTTATTTTGGAGTGGGGCTGGATATTTTGCAATTGAAGGTGGATCCTATATCGATGATATAATAGTCACAATAGAAGATAATGGTGTACCTGTTATTGTGGTCGTCCCGGAAGTAATTGAGGCTGAGGGTTCATCAGAACATGTCTTGAATATTTCGAATGAAGGGGATGGTCAACTTTGGTGGCACACCGAAGTCGATGCGGAATGGATAACCTGTCAGCCAGAAAGAGGAGTCCTTGAGCCGGAAACGGATATGGATGCATTTGTCCTCATTAATGCTGATGGATTGAGACCTGGCTTTTACGATGAAGTGCTGGTGATTTCATCAAACGATCCGGAGAGGCGTGAAATTCTGATACCTGTGACACTATGGATTCAAGCACAAATAATTCATGTCCCGGGAGACTTTGGAACTATCCAGCAAGCCATTAATAATATCAATGACGGTGATTCTATAATCGTCGCTCCTGGAGAATACATTGAGAATATCAACTTTGATGGAAAAAACATCTCCATTATTGGAAACACGGAAAATCCGGAAGAAGTAATTATCAATGGAAACCGAAATGTTTCGGTGGTAAGTTTTCTCAGTGGTGAGACCGAAGATGCAGTATTATCAGGATTCACACTCACTAATGGAACGGGGACATTTGTCGGTAGAGACCGCAAAGGCGGTGGCATATACTGTAACGAGTCAAGTCCGACATTAACACATCTGATAATACGCGAAAACAGGGCTGAAGTGGGTGGTGGCATATACTGTTATGGGTCAGATCCTTCTTTATCAGACGTTGTGATTGCCGAAAACCAAGGCAGGGATGGCGGGGGAATAAATTGTGAGGAATCGAGTCCGGTAATTACCGATTCGGAAATAAGCAACAACCATGCTGGCTGGGCCGGAGGTGGCATTTACGGTGGAGAAGCACATCCGACAATAACCCGGGTTCTCCTCTCTTACAACGTTAGTGATGAATTCGGCGGTGGAATTATGATCGTCGGCAACTCAACATTGAGCTTGACGAATGTGACAATCAGCGGAAATGAAGCTGGAGAAACCGGAGGAGGACTTCTTGTCTGCGTAAATAGCCAGGCTGCAATCGAGAGTGGTATTTTCTGGGATAACATCCCGCAGGAAATCAGTTTTAATCAAATTGATAATGATGTCGTGGATATCGCCTATTCTGACCTGATGGGAGGCAGGGATGGGATTGAGGGTGACGGTGCTGTGATTTGGGGAAGAGGTAACATCGACTCAGATCCACTATTCGCTGGTGACGAGGATTTCAACCTGACAGCAGAATCTCCCTGCATTGATACCGGACATCCCAATTCAATCCTTGATCCGGACAGCACTCGCGCTGATATGGGGGCATTTTATTTTAACCATGCGAATAGTGTTAGATTCGACAAAAATACATTTCTAACTTCATTTTGCCTGGCAGAAGCCTTCCCTAACCCCTTCAACTCCGCAACAACTCTGACCTACTCCCTGCCAATCATGTCTCAAGTTTCAATTTGCATCCTCGACCTAACTGGTCGGCAAATAGCTACTCTTCTTGATGGTCTCCAGTCTGCCGGGAGTCATTCAGTTGAATGGAATGGAACAGATGTGGGGTCGGGAATGTACATTGTGCAGATGGAAACACCGGGCTTCAGATCTGTACAGAAGGTTATTTTGTTGAAGTAAATAACTACTAAAAAGATGAAACAACACATAATATTCTTCCTCCTCATGCATGTAATCTTGATTGCTGGTCTTTCCGGATGCGAGGAGGAGACATCAAACATTTTTCGACCGACCATTGAACTAACTGACTCTACCTCAGGAATCGTTCATGGTCTTGTCCGAGATATCGAGACAGACCTTCCGATGCCGAATGTCATAATTATCTCAGACTGTGGTCATCGAACCATCTCGAAAGAGAATGGCAGCTACAACTTTCGAGTTCTTGAGGGCGCAAGAACAATCTCTGCGATTGCTGAAGACTACTCCAACCCGGACAGCGTACTGTCGATATCAGCAAGGGAATTGCACAGTCTCGATATTTACCTGAAACTGTTATCAGGAACCATAATTGGTCATGTTGTCGATCAAAGCAATAACCGACCTATTCCTCTTGCTCAAATTGACTGTGGAGATGAGAGTACTCAAACAAGTTTGGATGGTCAATATCAGATTGTAGTTCCTGCTGGAATCCGGACAATTTATGTTACGGCTGGTGGTTACGTACCCACCAGTCGATTGTTAACCATAAGAGGAAGTCAAACAAATGCAAATATTAATTTTCAACTCGAAGCTATCAGTCACAATGAAAACAAAGGTCAAATAACTGGACGCGTTACAAATGATCAGGGACGAGGTTTATTTGAAGCATATGTCAGCTCGGATGACGGTGCTTTTGATTATACCGATGTTAACGGGGATTATCAACTTTTTGTGCTGCCAGGTAACCGTGTTTTAACTGCAATAGCAATCGGTTATAGTAATCAATCAAAAAAGCAGGCAGTGGAGACCAATCGCTGGTACTTTATTGATTTTGAGCTGAGTCAATAGACCTTTTTTGATCTAAACAATCAATTACTCACCTAACCGAAGGAACCAAAAAAACATACCCTCGCTCTCCATACTGCTAAAAACCAAATTCTCCCCTACCAAATGGATGGAAACTCTCTCACTTGAGACTTGCTATTTATCCCTAAAAATATTAACTTTAACTTGGTTATACCTGTTCCGATTATATTGAGGTTTCCCATGAATTCCGTAATCCGTTTTTGGGTTGATGCACTGCTTTTAACTTCTTTTATCCTCTCAGCCAATCCTTGTTTTGCTTCTAATTCAGATCTATCAGATCACGATTCTTTCTACTCTTCACTTAGTTTTCTAAACTCCGCTAAGTTTACGCCGAATTCTCCGGATGGTCCAAGACGAGACGATCCCGGAGATGTATTGGATCAGTTTAACGTCCCTTATGCTAATAATGGTGGTCTTGCCTGGGATGGAGAGTTCATTTGGGGCGTGACACGTCAAAACGGCATTAGAATGTACAAAATCAATCCTGAAAACTTTGAAGTGATCGAAGATTATGATATTGATCAGTCGGACGTACTTGGAATGACTTTCGATCCCGTTGATGGTGTCTTATGGGTTTGTGAACATGGTGTAAACAACCAGAACAGCCGGGCGTTTTTATACGACCTGGAGGGAAATCAGGTTGGTGAAGTACCTCTGCCTCGGATTGGACATCACGGACTCTGCACCGACGGTGAGTTTATGTACGCAAATGCTGAAAATGGTAATAATAATCAGCGAATCTTCCGGTTAAACCGCGAAGGGGAAGTTCTGGCTGAAGGTCCAAATATCGTCGCCTTAATCAATCATGGCCGAGCAATTTCAATTGAATGGGTTGGTCAGCACGATGATGGGCATTTCTGGGTTATGTCAGTAAATAATATCAGTCAGCTTTCCATCGATTTTGAAAACAACCGCGCTGAAGTAATTCAGGAATTCAGACACGAGAATCCTCGATATCCACATCAGGGTCTCGCCCATGACGGGTTTAACCTCTGGGCTGGCGGAGCATGGGGAAATAACTTAGCATATGTTTACGATGATGGCTATGAGGAAACATATGGTGTTTTGGGAATGGAACAGGAGATGGTCGAGTTTGGTCCCATTCCCGCAGGAGATGTTATTGAACGAACCCTGCGGATTGAAAACCTCGCAGAAGAGGGCGAACTTAACGTTCTTGAGTTCTCATTAACCGATCTTGGCGATGAACCAAACTGGCTTGAAATAGAGGTTGAAGAAGGTGTAGTTGAGGCTCAAGAGCTTTTAGATATCACGTTCACCGCAAATACGGAAGACCTGGAACTTGGTGAATACAACAGAATCGTCAGGCTCGATACAAATGATCCCGATCTGCGATCTGTGGAAATTCCCGTCCACCTGTTTGTGGTCGAAGGTTTTGGACTCTTGTCAGGAACCATAATCGATGCAAGAACAAACGAAGCTGTCGAGGGTGCCACAGTAACTGTCGATTATTTCGGTTTTGAAGCGATCACTGACGAAAACGGTTCCTATGAATTCCCCGATATTCCATCCTGGACGTATGACCTTGTTGTAACCATGCCCGATTATCTGCCGTTGTGGGCAAGAGAAATCGAAGTAGGTCCAGGAGCTGAAGTAGTTCAGGATTTTGACCTCCTCCACGCACAAATGATACTCAATCCGGAAGCGATCGATTTTTCACTCGACCAAAATGACGAATCCGTAGTCGCAATCTCCAACCACAATGGTGGTAATGGACCATTGACATGGTCAGTTCAACGGGCATTTGTGGGAGGTGCGGATATCGACCCCTGGACATTCCGGGGAGGCTTCAACGCCAGTGAAATAGTGGATAATAGACGACTCAGCGGCATTGAATTTGTCGGTGATTATTTCTATGTTGCAGGTGGTGTGAGCGGAGCGGATAACTGGATATATGTTTTTGATCGTGAGGGCAACCTCGACAGACAATTCCCACAGTTTGCAGATTCCAGATACGGTTTCAGAGATCTTGCTTACGATGGAGAGTTGCTCTGGGGAATTGATGGCAACGTAATATACGGATTCACAACTGATGGTGAACTTATCACCCAATTTGACAGCCCGTTGCGCCCGGGGAGGTCAATAGCATGGGACCCGGTCAGAGAATACCTCTGGGTTGCATACGTTACAACAGATATTGTTGGTATTGACAGAGAAGGCAATGTACACACAAGTTTTGAGAGACCGGAGGGAACTCGCATTTACGGATTAAGCTGGTTCCCCGATGATCCGGACGATCACAATTTGTACATTTTCTCAAACGGTGGAGAATTTGAACAGCAACTATTTAAGGTTAATGTCGAGACCGAACGCGCTGAATTCATCCGTAACTTTACTGACATAGAGGGCGGAAGTGCTGCTGGTATTGCTGTTAGCGGACTGTATGATCCATATAGCTGGGTGGTGATGGGCATGATAGATGGTCCAGATGTCGTCGGGATCTGGCAAATTGCACCTCGCACCGATTGGCTGCAAATAGAACCAACCGAGGGCATTCTCGGAGCCGATGAAGAAATTGAGCTCTCAGTTACGTTAAACTCACTTGGATTACCTGAAAACGAAAACTTTGAAGCCGATCTTGTTTTCTCACATGACGGAATCGGTGGAATAACCGAAGTTCCGGTGATCCTGCGAGTAACCGGGGAAAACCAGATTCCAAACCGGGAATTACTGCTTGATATGGGCTGGAACATGGTTTCATTAAATATCGAACCGGACGAGAACGGAATAATTGAGATGATGGTACCCCTCGTTGACGCTGAACTATTAAACATGATGAAGGACGGAACCGGCAGATTCTACAACCCCCAGTTTGGATTCAATAATATCCCGGGATGGAATCCTGCTGAAGGATACTTGATAAAGGTAAATGAAGATTGCAGCATCCTCTTTGAAGGTGATGAAATCCCCTGGAACACCCCCATTCCACTTGAAAATGGCTGGCAACTCGTCAGCTATTACCCTCAAGTTGCAGTTGATGCAATTCTCGCTCTTTCCGGGATCGTCGATAATCTATTAATCGCCAAAAGCGGCTCAGGTATGTTTTACAGCCCCGAATGGGGATTCAGTAATCTAGGCGATTTGCAGGAATTGCAGGGTTACCAGATCAAAGTTGAAGGAGATGTCGAACTGACGTATGTCATTGAAGAAGAATTGGCACTCGCTCCTGTAGGTATCTTTGAAAAATCCGACCAGGAAAACAATGTAAGTCGTAACACCCATTTTCAGGTGAAAAACCCAACAGAACAGAATCTGAGTCTTCTGCTGAAAACTGAAATGGAGTCAGATCATTTTAAAATCGGCTGTTTCAGCAATGCAGGGCTGCTTGTTGGATCGGGTCAATTCGACGGAGATGGCAACTGCGGTTTGGCAATCTGGGGTGATGATCCAATTACAGAAATAGTTGATGGTCTAATAGAAGGAGAATCGTTTGAACTTCACATTTGGAACGGAAACAATGAAGTAGTGTTTGAAGAGGACTTCCTCAACTTCCTTGAAGGAAGCTCTCTGACTTACACCCCGGACGGATTCCTGGCAGTCGAAATCACCGGATTTAGTAGTGTACCGATTGAATTCTATTTAGCTCAACCTTATCCAAACCCGTTCAACAACTCGACAAGAATCGGTTTCGGATTGCCTGAAACCTCCGATATAAAGTTATCGGTATTTGATACAATCGGCAGAGAGGTTGATAATATCCGAACTGGTAATTTAGAAGCCGGACACCATTCAATCGCGTGGCAAGCAGAAGGAATGGCGACTGGGATATATTTTATCCATTTAAACATTGGCAGCAAACTTTCAATTCGCAAGGTTTTATTGATCAAGTAATTGCAATATGCAAGGACCCATACTTTGCGCGTTATTTATCGCATAACTGAGGCGAAGAATTTGCTGTTGAATCCAATCCGTCCGAGTATACCAAAATCGCGCTGGCAGACGTCATCCTCTACCAGCTAAATCGTTTATATTACTGTCACACGAGGGCGTGTGTCGCGCAAGAATGATGTATCTAAGAGAAGTGGAAAATAGAATAAAGGAGGAAAGATGTTCAGGAAAATTACAGTTGCGTTATTTGTATTGATCTTTGTATGCTCTCTGCAATCTACCACTGCAAGAGAAGCAAAAGATCGCATGAGTATGATGCGTACAAGCTCTACACCAGCAAAAATCGTCAATCCTCATGCTGATTTCCCAATCAACGGTGTGTCCTACAATCAACCAAACAGGCAACCCGGCAGGGATCTGGGCGAGACCATGGAGATTGGATTTACCTGGTATGACTATCAACACAACGGCTCAATCGGGCAAATGATAGTTCGTGATAACAACGATGGAACTCATTTCGTCTATATGTGTGGTTTCAATGCCAATCAAAATCCAAGACATTTGGTTTATAACTACCTTGATCCTGATGGAAGACTGTTGGAAAATCCAAGAGACCCATTAGTAGTTGATGGCCATGACAGATCTGGTTATGGTACAGTTTCATTCTTGCCTGAGGATGATAGAGCAATAGTATTTTATCATGTTACCGGTCATATTGAAGATGAACCCAATATTCTTGGATCAGCATTGTCTTCAGATTGGATGCTGGGAATTGGTGCTTTTACTGCATCCTATCCACCAATCTGGGAAGGAGTCGAACTCGCCTGGCCTCATGGAACCATAGATTTTCAAAATGTCGCACATGTAACCTCAACCGAGAGTGCACCTGAGGATCAACTCTGGCAGAGAGTCGCTTATTCGCGTGGAGTTCCGGACAGAGACTTTCTAGATTGGGAATGGAATAATCAACCAATTGAAATTGATATCACTGGCGTAATCAGCAGTGTTGTTGCGGCTTCACCACAATCTGAAAGAGTGGCTATAACATGGCATCATAACCTGGTAGGAGAGGTAGACCGATTCTGGGATGAGTTTCGAGGTGCCTGGCAGAGAAATAATGACATACGTTACATAATTTCTGAGGATGGGGAAAATTGGGACTGGGATGATGGGATTGAAAGTATGACACAAATTGTTCTACCAAATGCCGATCTTCTCGAAGATGATCCCATTAGAGCCTGGGGTGATACTCTCAGACCATATTGTGATGTCGATATTGAATTCGATCCCTGGGAAGATGGAGACAACCTCTACGGCGTATTTGCCGCTTCCGGATTTAAGGAACATCCGCTTGGTGGTGATGCCGATGAACCAGTTTTTGCGTATGCGGTAAACGGGCATCTCTGGTTCTGGAGTTCCGAGACTGACGAGATAACATTGATATATGATGGTTGGTACAACAATTATATGGACAATCCGAATGCTGCCGGAAATTTCCGACCCGGAGTATGGCGTTTGAACGCAGACCGAGGTTCTATTGTCTTTGATCCTGAAGTACCGGGGAATATCTATGTAGTTTGGGAATGGTCCCGTCCGATCATGTCCATCGATGAAAACGGAGAGGATTGGAATTTCCACGAAAATGCCCAGGACACAAGCGAATCCGGCTATGTCAACAAAGAAATCATGATTTCGGCTTCGACCGATTTCGGGAGGACATGGCATGTCCCTGTCAATGTGACTGAGACAATCTGGGAAGGCGATGATGCTCCAGAACCCGGAGAATGTATGAGTGAAGACTGGGTCTCAGCTTCACCGCTGGTCGATGATGGTGCCATTCACATGATGTACGTACTCGATACAGATGCAGGAGGCTCAATTCAGGAAGAGGGTGTTGTAACCAACTGTCCGGTTATATACCACTGGGTGGATATTGACCTCCTTAACGTTGATGAACTCGATCTGGTAGAGCTCCCACGTGAGGGATTTGGATTCCACAACCTGCCTCCTGAAGCCGAGCCGGAAGAACGGGACCTCGACGTTGCTTTTCGTGCTGGTTGGAACTTAATATCGATAAATGTCTCGCCTGGTGAAGAAATGTATGCTGAAGGCGAAGAACGGGGCCCGGATGTTATTCTGATGACCGAGCAATTGCGAATTGACGAAGACAATCACAACATTCGTTTATTGAAAGACGAACGAGGACGATTCTTTTCTCCGACGTGGGAATTTAACAACATCCCCTATTGGGATCTGAATCAGGGGTATTTTGTAAACGTAATCGAAGAAATCGAGACAATCTGGGCGGGTGAGCCTATACCATTCGATGCCGACATCCCGATAGCAGTCGGTTGGAATATTATCTCCTACTTCCCTACCTACAGACTCAGCGCTCGAGCACCCAACTTCCCGGTACTGGCTCCAATTATTGACAATGTCCGACTCGCCAAAAACGGACGTGGGCAGTTCCTCTCAACCGCCTGGGAATTCTCCAACATGGTCGACTGGCGCGAATCGCAGGGCTATTTGATCAATGTGATAGATGATTGTATATTCAACTATCCGGAAGAAGACAACCGAGTTAACCTGCCTGAAGAAAACACTACTGATCCAACTGATGGCAATATCCAACCCACCAACACAAACATGAGTGTGTTGGAAACACGCTTAGAAGGACTAAGCCCTGTCGAAAATGATTGGGTGATTGCGTACAATTCTAATGGCATCAAGGTCGGAGCGGGACAGATTGATGCCTTTGGACGCTGTGGTTTAGCAGTCTGGGGTGATGACGACTTAACAGATCAACCCAATGGTTTGTTACAAGGTGAAGCATTTGAACTGAGATACGGGGATGCATCAGAGGCGTTTGAAACAAGGCTTGATGTCGCGAGTATCCTCGAGGGCAAAGGACTGGTTTACTCAGATAACGATTTCCTGGTTTTAGAGATGAATGCAAACACTCAGATCCCATCAGATTATTATCTGGCAGAGTGCTACCCGAACCCTTTCAACAACCAAACAAGATTGAGCTTTGGGCTGCCTGAAGCATCCGAAGTAGAGATCGGTATATTTGATATAAGTGGTCGTCTCGTTACAGGGATAGTAAATGGTACTTTATCGGCAGGACAACACACTATGAACTGGGACGCATCTGCTATTTCCGCTGGGATTTATTTGGTTAGGATGAATGCAGGTGGGTTCTCGAGTGTGACTAAGGTTATGCTTTTAAAGTAGTTTGACACATCCGGGAACGCGGAAATCCTTTTCCGCATTCAGCCAAAGGCTGAAAGACTGTCAACGCAGGGCGGATTCTTAACCCGCCGAACATTTCTATTTGAAATGGGAATTTCGGCGGAATAAGAACCCACCCAACTTGCTGGGGTTTCGGTGTCTCAAAAAGTTTGTACGAAATCTATTTTATAAAAGAGAGCTTCAATTTTGAACTACCCTCAATTGAAGTCAATTTCGCGATGTATAAACCGCTTGAAAGCTGCGAACCATTCAGCATAACAGTATGCAGACCGACATCAAATTGAGCATTTACCAGATCGGTCACCCGGCGTCCATTGAGATCGAATAAGGCTAAGTTTACGGTACCGGGTTCTGTTAATCCAAATGATATCTGAGTTGCACTGTTAAACGGATTGGGATATGCCGAGACTATTCCGAACTTTTCAGGAATTGAAAAATCTGAGCTTAATTCTACAACCCAGAGCTCATCGCGTTTATAGACACCCCCACCGGAAATTGTTGCGAAATCGTACGTGAGATGTTCTCCGGATGCTTTCAGGCAACGCAGCTCGAGATATTCTCCTGTAAAAGCACCATCACGAGATTCAGTTGTTGGATCGTCACCCCAGACCGCTATTCCGCATTCTCCATTAATTAAGCGACCTGAACCGACAAGAATTTCGCTTGAATATACTCCTATTTCCAGATCATCTATTTCAGGAGAAGTTCCGGAAAGGACAAGGAGGCTCATGTTTTCAGCAGTTGGCTTGACAACCGGAAGAATTTCAGGGGAAGTATTACTTTGTGCTACCTGGTTCTCTTCAACAACATAGATGAGATCCATAGCTTCTGTCATTTTCAGCATATATCCGCCACCTTCTGTCAGGTTGCCCATATTGCTGAATCCGAAAGCAGTGCTGTAAAAGCGACCTGCTCCGTCCTTTGCTATCTCAAGATTATCTACAATTCCTGATAACGCAACAACAGCATCAACAGGAACACGTGGGAAATATGCTATCATTTGCCAGCCATTTGCCAGAGGGATCGGGGCATCAGCAGCAATTGGCATGCCTTCAATCGTCAGTTCACACTCAGCGGTAGTCTTGATCATATAGCCTTCATCGACTTCCCAACCGGGAATGTTATTGAAACCAAATGCAGCGCTGTAAAACTGACCGGCACCATTTTTCATCATTTCCATCAAGTCTTCATCGACAAGAGCCTGCGTGAGAGCAATGACGTCATTATCATCAGGCTCTACATTTACCGATATCATATTCCACCCGAAGTCCAGAGCGACGGTGCGTTCTTCAGGACCTCCTCCACCCTCTCCTCCTGCAGTCAAACTAACAGCCAGAACCGTTTCTCCGCCAACACCATCATGACTGAAAACCAGATCGACTGTGAATTCTAAATTAACTGGAAACCCAAAGGTATTTAAGTTCGTAGTCAGTTCAATATCCTCACCAGATTCAAGAATCCCCTCAACAGGTTCAACACCCACCCAACCGGTATTGGCTTCAAGATGCCAGATATCAACTCTGTCTTCTGCCCCACTGTTTGCAACACCCATGAATACCCAACTGTAATAGTCCCACTGGTTGGTGATGAAACAACCCTGAGCAGCTCCCCCGACCTCATGTTCGAGAGACACAACATCCATTACATCGTTATTCTCAATGTCGATTTTTGCGATCATCAAATCACCGACATCATTGATTTTATGGAAAATGTACAGTTGGTATCCATCTGGATCATCCGGCCAATACGCAAGACCATAAACTCTCAAATCCCCTCTTTCAATCTCGGCAACCTGGTTTCCGTCACTGTCAAATCCAGCTATATCAGAAGTCGTACCAGATGCAAACAAAATGTCACGGTCAGAGTCCCATGCCAAGTTATTGCAAGGAGAAATTCCACTGTCAAAGGATGTGACCTCCTCACCATCAGGAGTGAACCCATAAATAGCTCTTTCTCCTGATCCCCAGATCAGTTCACCATCAAATGCAAGGTCTTTATATCCGTAGCGCCCCTCACCGAGTTGACCATATTGATCAACTAATTCCAGATCACGGTTTAATACATACATCACCGGGTCTCTATTATTGGATCCGGATAGATAGAAATGATCATTGGTGAATACAGCGCCCTGAATTCGAGAATCTTCAGTAACCACACCCGCTGGAACGTCATCTCTAAGTTCCCAGGAATCAGCCTCCATTCCCTCAGGGAAGACAAGATCAGCAGTCCATGTTAAAGTCCCATTGCCGGGATTAGACACTGTGAAACCGACTTCGAGTTCCTCGTCAACATCAAGTTCTTCAGTTATGTTGTCAATCGATAGATCGCAAATCGAGTGCAGGAGCTCGAATTCGAGAACTGTCACCTCGTCCTCTATAATCTGGACATCTTCGGCTTGCTGTGGAAGATAATCATCTGCAGAAACGTATACAGCGTAAACCCATTCGGGAATCTCCTCGAAAACAAAGATACCGTCCTCGTTCGTTTCCCGAACAAAGTCAAATCTCGGAATACTTACTTGAGCTCCCTCAATTGGCTGATCATTAGAAGCATCAATCACAGTACCTCTGAATTCACCAAAACCGGAAATGACTGTTAAATTTACTGGGATTTCAATCATCCTGTTTTCAGGATCATTTGTTGCGATGGTAATTATCCTCTCAAATTGTCCGGGCTCCAGTTCCGCTGTAGCTATAAAAAGCGTAATAATCTGTTCTTCACCCTCAGCAATTTGTTCTGGTTCATCATTGATAGTCAGCCAATCAACTTCACCCTCATCTATTTCAAGACGGAATCGGAGAATACTCTCTTCCTCACCAGCATTTCCAATTGTTAATTCTTCCTCTCCATCCAAACCCAAACCCAAGTTTACATTAAATGCTTCAGGTTCAAAAACTATCGAAGGAACCGCACTGTGATTATCTTCAAAAATATGAACTATACCTCCCGATCCCGTACAATACAAAAGTCGATTTTGAGGATCGTAATCCAGACCAAGACCGTTGCTTTCGATAATATCATTGCCAAATATCACAGCTAACTGCTCTCCATCGAGGCTGTACTCAAATACTTGATCATTTCCATGCATAGCTATTAGAGAATTATTCGGTGGATAATAATCGATTGCAGTAAGAGATGTATTCTGTTGATACTGAGCGACCTGTTCACCATCTATGGTTACTTCTCGAATGCCACCGGGGTGTTCGGATACGTAGAGATGCCCATTTTCAGAGCAGAATGTTACCCCATTTGATGCATCACCCGGATGGAAAGAATCCAGTTGTTCGCCTTCAGTGTCAAAGTGGTAAATATTGTTATTTCGTCTATCTGCACACCACCAGGTGTTATCTTCAGGGTTGTAGTCTATTCCATAAATATCTTCAGGACCTTGCAATTGGATTCTTTCTATCTCTTCTTCAAAATTCTGGTCGAATACTACAACAGTATTTTGCCTGAGAATCATACAGTATATTAATTCATCGTCAGGATTCGTAGCAATCCCATAGAGTGAATTAATTCCAAATTCACCGAGATTTACTCGACGAACCTCTTCGAATTGTGCAATCGAAACATTGGAAAAGCTAACGACAAGCAGAATAGTAAGGAGTAAAATAGATGTCAAATTCCTCATAGTACCTCCCAAAATTTGCCATTCTGAATAAGAATGGTTGATTAAAAGAACGCAAAAAGAATTAATTAACTCAGTTAAGGGCAGCGACAATGCAGTTACTTTAATGCGAATATAATCCTGAACACATGATAAATCAAGCAAATAAACAAAAAAAATAATCATTAACAAATTGTAAATCATGCTGTAAAGTACTGATTATTATTGTGGTAAGCAGTACCGAAAGTCATTTTTTCAAATTTTATAATTTTTGTGTAGTTTCTTATTGAATAATCTATGGATTCTGACCATTTTACAAGAACCTTAATATTATATAGAAACACGGGCAACAAGTGGCCCAAGCCACACTGACAATCAACTTCCCTGAATTAACAATTACCGATCTGGATTCCCGCCTACGCAGGAATGACATGATTCATTTTATTTTCCCAGTTCTCAATTGCGTTTTGCTATTCATCTTGCTATCATTGAATAGTTAATGACTCCGATGTGAATTACAAAGGGGTCAATCTCATATTCTGTCCAACGGGAGATGACATCGAAAAGTCAACACGCATAGAAAAGCTCGAAGAGCAAATCAAGTCCTTACAGGAGACCAATACTAAGCTCAGTAAGGACAACGATATAATCCGATGTTACTTTGATGCAGCCAAGAATGTTATCCTCAGGCTGGATCTTGATGATGTTGTTATCGGCTTGAATACTGCCGTTGAGGAGTATTTTGGCGTCAAAGCCGAAGAGGTGATTAATAAACCTCTATCCACCTTCCACAACCGGGTAAAAGATAATTTTGAAGATCCGGCAGGCTATCTCGAAGCCGCCGAAAAAGCCAATTTTGCAAGAAATGAAGACGGCACTCTGAATATTCTTGATATGGCAAGATCTGGATTAAAACAAATTACACCAATCGAAAAGACTATTGCCATATTACCAAAAGATATCTGTAAACCGGGAGGTGAATTAGTTGGCAGAATTATTACGTTTGTCGATACTACTCAGCTTTCAAAAACCACAGATTTAATTCAAACAGTAGTTGAAACATCTCCTATCCCGACCATCGTCACCAAATTAGAAGATGGAAAGATCATTTTTGTAAACAAACCACTCGCAGATATTTTTGACGTTACACAGGAGGAAGCAATCGGGAAGGCTGCTCCGGATTTCTATGCTAATCCTGACGACCGCTCAGAGGTAATAACGCGTCTCAAACGTGATGGTTTTCTCAAGAATCATGAAGTTCTAATGAAAAAAGGTGACGGCTCGACCTTGTGGATGATCTTCAACTTCAGGATTACCCAACTTGCGGGTGACAAAGTTATTGTCGGAACCTTTTATGAAATCTCCGAGCGAAAAGAAGCGGAGGATAAACTCCGTGAAAGCGAAGAACGCTTCCGCCAGTTGACAGAAAACATCGGTGAATTGTTCTGGATGACAACCCCGGACACAAATGAAATGATCTATATAAGTCCGATGTTTGAAACCATTTTTGGTAGAAGCTGCGAGGAAATCTTTGAAAAACCGGGTGTATGGCTAAAATACCTGCATGAGGATGACAGAGAATTTGTTAGAAACTCCCTTTCAAAACAAATTACAGGTGAATATTCTGTAGAATACCGAATCGTTCATCCGGACGGTTCTATTCGCTGGGTAAGTGAGAATGCCTATCCTATCAAAGATAGCAATGGCAAAACATATCGTGTCTGCGGAGTAGTCGAAGATATTACTGAGCGTAAAAATGCAGAAAGCGAATTGCGCCTCGAGAGAAACTTCGTCTCTACCGTTCTGGATACAGCCGACGCTTTGATCCTCGTCCTTAATAGAAAAGGAGAGATAATCAGGTTCAACAGAGCTTGTGAACGCATAACCGGATACTCTCTGGATGACGTCACAAATACACCTTTCTGGGAAACTCTGTTAGTACCTGAAGAAACCAGTATTGTCAGAAAGTGGTTTGATATGCTGATTGAGGGAGAAATTCCGCAGGAAACCGAAAATTACTGGATATCCAAGTCGGGGAAACGCACCCTGATCTCGTGGAACAATTCTATCCTGGTTGATAAAAAAGGGGATGTTGAATATATCATTTCAATCGGTCAGGACGTGACAGAACGACATGCTGCAAACGAGAAGCTTAAGCTCTACCGAGAGATATTTATGAACTGCTCTGACGGGATCGTGGTTAATGATGCGGTTGGCAATATCGTTGAAATGAACCCCGCTTACAAACGGTACACTGGCTTTAAAGATGAAGATTTTTCACAAGCAAAAGATGGACATATTTTCATCGATGAAGATGACCATCAGGCAATTCATGAATCTATTGCCAAAACAGATAGTTTCAACGGAGAAATCAGGTCAAAGACAAAAGACGGCTCCCAATTCTATCTGGATCTTTCATTATTTCCCCTCTTTAATGAAAAGAAGGAACTGGTTTATTACGTGGGTATGGGACGTAACATCTCACAGCGAAAGAAGGATGAGGAAATCATTTCATCCCGGTTACGCTACGAGATCGGGTTGGCGGGATGTTCACAAGCCTTGCTCAGTGTCGGAGACATGGATGAAACTCTTAATCATGCCCTTAAACATTTATTAGAAGCCGCTGATACTGACAGAGTATTTATATTTGAAAATTTTGAAGATACTGAACATGGACTCTGCATGCGACAGGGATGGGAATATTGTGCTGAAGGGGTGAACTCAGATATAGACAATCCACTTATGCAATGCATACCTACAGATTCATTTCCCGAAGAATGGCTTGAACCACTATCAAAAAATAGACATTTTAGTTGTACCAGAAGCGAACTCCCCCCGGAAATTCAAGAAATTATGGCAAGCTCAGGAACCCTTTCGAGCATCAATATTCCACTCTCGGTAAACAATGAGTGGTGGGGATTTATTGGTTTTGATAATGTGAGGGAGGAGCGGGAGTGGGACAAGGAGGAGATTCGATTGCTCCGTACCGCTGCCGATATGATAGGTGGCTATATAACCCGTCGACTTGCAGCTGAAGCTCTTCGTGTCAGTTTAGATGACCTCGAAAAGGCAAATCAACATTTAGTTGAAACTCAGGGGCAACTCGTACAATCCGAAAAAATGGCTTCGCTCGGTATGCTGGTCGCAGGCATTGCTCACGAAATCAACACGCCTATCGGTGCGGTCAGCAGCATGCATAATACCTCTATTCGTGCATTTAATAAACTCCATGAAAATCTCAAATCTTTCTGCGGCGTTGAATGTCTGGATGATGATGGCATAATCAAAACCTTCAAAGTCATCGAGGATGGCAACAGGGTGATCGAATCAGGAATTGAGCGAGTCACCACCATCATAAAACGTCTCCGATCTTTTGCCCGATTGGATGAGGCTGAAATAAAAGAAGCAAACCTGCATGAGGGTCTGGAAGACACGTTGGTTTTAATTCATCATGAGACCAAACACAATATCGAGATTATCAAAAATTTCGGCGAAATCCCAGTCATATCCTGTTTCCCTGGACGCTTAAATCAGGTCTTCCTTAACATGCTGATCAATGCCAAACAGGCTATTAAGGAAAAGGGAAAAATCACAATCTCCACCCATTTAGAGAACGACAAAGTGTACATTAAGTTCGCAGATGACGGTGTTGGTATAACAAAGGATAAACTCAGCCGGGTGTTTGATCCGGGGTTCACTACAAAAGGCGTCGGAGTCGGAACAGGTCTGGGGCTGTCAATATGTTACCAGATTATTCAGGATCATCATGGGACTATCAAAGTTGACAGCGAGGTTGGAAAAGGGACAACATTCACTATCATCCTGCCGACCAATCTGAATAAGATATTGGGCGTTTCATAGTTCAAATTTAATAGTAGGATGGGCATTCCTGCCCGTCCATCCCGCTACGCGGGATTCAGAAAGATTATATCCGAGTATGCAAAATGTGAAACACGGGAATCGCCCTTGGCGATAGTCGGAAAGGAATGTCCAACCTACTGAATTTGCAATCTCTGGAAAACTGAAAAACGGCATGAAATGGAGATCACATACTGAAATAATGAAGTCCTTAACAACCATTTGTATATTATTATTTTTGCTCATCACCGTCTTAAGTGCCGTAGCTGAAACCAAACCCTACGGAGCAGAAACTCATTTCCTCTCAGATCCCAAACCCATTCAAACTGAGTGGTCTGGCAACCCTCTCGATTATGCAGCGGGACGAATCGGACTTGATGTGCGTGGGATTGAGTTACCACGGGGGTACGAAGGTGGATACCGGTTTGCATGCCGTTTTCCAATAATAGATTATGTGTCCAACCGACCCCTGTACATGAAGCAATGGACAGAGGAAAATGCTGAGCGGATTCTTGCAGTGCAACAGGAGAACGGACTTGTTGTGATTAACTTCATGCTCGAGTTGTTAAATGACTCAGATAAATTAGAATCAACCATTCCGGGAAGAGCTTCATCTTATTTCCGTGGTTATCTTAGAAACTCTGCTTTTACTCCGAAGTACCAGTTTATTCTTTCAAGCTTACTGACTTCGTTCACCTATGTTAAGCGTATTATTGAAATAGAAGTAAATGAACAACTCCCTCAGGAAACCCGGGAATTCTTCGCAGAAAATCTGTCAGCTTATCTACTACCAGATGGAGAACGGATGAATTCACTTACTGGCAATGTTGATAGTCAGTTCAAGTATATTGAACATGCCCGAAAAGTCAATCATGAGAGAATTTTCGTTGCAGCATGTCAATTTGCAGACGCAGTTGATAGGTATCTGCAAGCCACTCAAAATTTCGGAATCACAGATTATTATTCTGATAATACTAAATCAAATGAGACATACATAATAGATGGCATATGGGGGGTTATTTCCGGTGGTGAGCCCTGGTTAGAAGATACTCTCGGAGTAGTAATCTCCGGATTTGGAAATGACACACACACCGAAAATACAGGCATGATAATTGACCTCGGGGGAAACGACCTCTACACTAATAATGCTGGGGGTACAATCGGTTCAACGGCACTGGTGATTGACCACAAGGGAGACGATGCTTATAACTCGGACTCTAACTATGTGCAGGGCTTTGGCTGCCTTGGTGTTGGCTATCTCGTTGACCTGGAAGGTAATGACCGTTATACCGCAAAACACTTTTCCCAAGGTGGTGGGATAATGGGAGTGGGCTGCTTATGGGACAATTGGGGTAACGATGAATACTCCGGACACGGCTTCACCCAAGGAGCTGCGATGTTCGGGCTCGGTGCGTTACTCGATAATTCGGGTGATGACAAATACGACTGTGCGACTCTGGGACAAGGAGGAGCAACTACACTGGGATTGGGAATATGCAGCGATCTCTCCGGTGACGACGAATACCTGCTGAACGTTACCAAAGGTAAGGACAACATGGGCTCAGCCGGCTACGGTCAGGGCGGGGCGTTGTCATTTCGGCATAATCCCTGGAACAAAAAGTTAACAGCCTATGGAGGTGTCGGATTCCTGATCGATGGAAATGGAGACGATAGTTACCACACCAAAGGCTGGTGCGATCAGGGTGGGAGCTACATCATGTCCCTCGGCGCACTATATGACGGTGGTGGCAACGATAAATATATTGCAAACACAGGTCAAGGCAGTGGGATTCATATAACCAATGCGATTTTAATCGATAAATCCGGGAATGATAATTATCAGGGTGGGTTCAGGACAGGTGCATCCGGAAGTGATCGTTCTCCTGGCATACTGATCGATTATGCCGGTGATGACACTTATCAATCAAAGAGCTCTTGCTACGGAACAGGTTGCAAACCCTTCTCATTTTCGCTTATGATCGATTACAAGGGTGATGACACCTACATTTCCCCGAATCCGAAAGGTCCAATCCTCATGAACAACTGGGATGCTTTCGGTGGTGTCTGGCCGGAATCTGCAAGTTACCTTTGGCCATGGGCGATGTGTCTCGATCTTGGCGGGAAAGATGATTATCAGGTTCGAAACCGAGCTAACAACTCGGAACGTCACAGCTTTGGGCATGGCATTCATCTTGATATCGAATACGAGGGTGGTGATATTATTGGTGAGGTTGAAAAGCCTCTTCAATTTAAGGACTCACAGATTCTTGATAAAATAATAAGAAACAACCCCGAAACTGTTGACGCGCTTAATACACTTCAATCTGGCAGCACTTTTGGTAGCTTTCGGGCTATCGGCAAAATAAATTCACATTCACCGGATGTGGTTACTGACCTCGTTTCAGTCCTGCTGAATTCCGAAAACAGAGCATTTAATCGTTATGTGATGGAATGTATTCAGCATTTCTTTTCCAGCGATCAAATTACAGATGAGCATGTCAGTGATCTTCAGAAACTCTTGAAAGCAAAAGACCCGGAAGTGCGGACGATTATGGCGGACAACTTCGGTATCTGGGAATGTTCAACTACCGAAGGAGCTTTGATAGATGCTTTAAATGACCCCGAAGCTTCAGTACGCCGTTTTTCATTAAGCTCTTTAATCTCTCTGAAATCAGAAGCAGGTCTTGAACACGCCAGGAAAATGGCATTCGACGATCCATCGGAAGAAGTACAGCGAGTCTGTATTGTCTATATATCGAGGATGAAGGAACATGTCAATGCTTATCCGCTTCTCATGAGAGCCTTAAAAGATGATACTGCAGCCGCAGTAAAGGTAGCTGCCGCTTCAGGATTGGGTTCTTCAGGCAATCAAAGTGCCGTAGGAGAACTGAAAAGAGCATCCAAATCGAATGATGTTTATCTGCAACGAGCAGCAGGAAAAGCACTCGCAGAACTGTATCAGGTCGAGGGTATTGAGATCCTAATCAATTCGCTTACATTCCCATCAATTGATGCTTTCTATAACTATAACCGAAACGTCCCGAACTATCTCGCCAATTACTCCGGATTCAATCCACCTGAAAAGGAACGTTATAAACAACAACTCTGGCTCGACTGGTATACTAAAAACCGGGACAAGATCGACATTAAATCGAACGTTGACGCATACAATGAGTACCGTGTTTTACAAGTCAGAATCGCATCCGATATTGATTCTGAAAAAGTTAGAAAACTCGAACAGTTCCTGAAGAAATTCCCAAACCACAGCGGAGCCGGACAGTTCCTGGCATCAGAACTGAACCATATCGCCTGGTACATGGTCACTGATGCAAAAGGAACACCCGATTGGAACCCACCTCTGGCGGTTATATTTGCTGAGCGAGCTGTCGAATTATCTCAGGAAATTAACTATGTTGATACATTAGCTGAGGCATATCTTGCGGATGGAAGGCTCAACGAAGCGAAAATGGTCTGCGAAAAATATCCGGACAACAAGATGTTTACGGAACGGTTGGATCGGATTAAGGATTCGCAGGATAAGTGAAAATTTGTTTTGATCTTAACGACTAGCTCTTTGGTGCTTTTATTATCTCTTTTTTAGTTACGTTATCCTTCAATAACCTCAAAATATAGAGTGTCACTGTTGAATGCACTGAAGACACCCAGGCCGTTAGAAATATTGCTCAACGGTTCGTTTAGATCTCGTGAATCCTGCTCTCGCCACTCATACATATCCGCATATTCAGAGTTAACCCGGTAAACAATGACACGATGAGTACCGTAATGAGTTACCATGCCGAAATTGACTCTGAAGGAATCCACCTTAACCGGTTGAGAAATAAAACTTTTAAACCGACCAGGAAAACTCGATTCGATTGGAATTGGATCTCTCTCCAGGTTTTCAATATCTAAATAAAAAAACTCCCTCTCAGTATTATCCCACTTCACTGTTAGAAAAGCATTTTCCAAATCCGGTCGACTACCCTGATTGAATTGGGGTATCACCAAATTTCTTGACGATAATGATACCGAATCAGGAGTTGGTGGCACAAGAGTTTGCCCTGTTGCTAACTTACCATTGTAATCAACCTCAATGGAGAATTCATCCCCAACTCCAACAGTCAGATCCCCGTCAGGATAGTTGTAATAGCCATTATCCCCGGAAGTTGAGACCAGATTGTAACGCTGCCCATTCTTACTGATAGTTACCGACGCATCGTTAACTACCGGTGCTTGTTCAATTTCAACATCCAAAGGAAACGTTGTGGTAATTTGAATATCACTGACTGGCTGGTTAGCATACAGATAAGCTCGCACAACGACAAAGTCGTTTTCCGGAATAACCGGATTTTCCCTGGTGCATCCGCTCAGCACAATGAATCCAACTGTCAGAAGCAACATTATTTTTTTCATTCCTAACACTCTATTATTTAAAAATTAATCTTGATAAACAAAGATGGCGTGAAGCCCAGCCCCAGCACATCCGTCACAATAATCGGAGATGTATCCAGATCATAACTTCGGTAGGATACATTTGAATGATTATAAAAGTTGAAAACTGACATCCCGAATTCACCGTTGTATTTTCCGCGCCTATCATTAAATGCCCGGGAAACACTGAAATCCAGACGGTGATAATCAGGCAGTCGGCTAAGGTTCTTATCTCCGACGTGAATATAACTGATTACTTCTCCATCTAACATTTCAAGTGCATATTGACTTTCAGGTGAAGTATAGGCGTTTCCGGATGCGAACACCCAGGTGGAAGATAAGTTCCATAAACCGTGCGTATAGGTTCCCACAACCTTCAGCTCATGCGCCCGGTCGTGATCGGCAGAGAAAGGTTCACCCTCATTCAGATTGGGAAATTGATGTTCCACATCTCCCAATGTATAGCTCACCCATCCAGTCAAGAAACCTGTTTTCTTTTGCGCCAGGAATTCAACACCTTTGCTGACACCGTCCCCGAAGAAAAACATGTTGCCGAAATCGGCATCCTGTTGAAATCTTCTGGAGAACTCAACAAGGTTCTCCATTGTCTTGTAATAGCCCTCAACTTCAAAAAGATATCTCATATTCTCGTAAGATATTCCCAAGATTTTATGTTCTGAAAATCCCGGCCTGAGGTTTTCATCAGCAACCAACCAGAAATCCCTGCTGCCGTTCAAAACATCTTCGTTGGTTACATTTACGATAAACTGATGGTAATACCCCCAGGCACCTTTCAGGGATAGCTGATCAGAGATAGAGTAATGCATTGAAACTCGTGGTTCAAAATATGCTTGATCAGTCTGACCGTAATATGTCCCCCGCATTCCCAGCGTTAATTTCAAGGGTATGATTATCTGCCAGCTGTCATCAATGTAGAGTGATGTTTGCAAAGATGTTTCCTCAATATCCTGCGTAATAATTGTATCGTTGAGTGTTGCGAAATAATCAGTATTTACGTTTGATATCTACATGCCGGTACTAAGCCGATGTTTACCGTTTACATGCCATTCATTGTCCATCCGAAAGGTCAGATCATTTATCTGGTTCGACTCTTCAGAAGCAAAAGAACGAGCTCCCCTGCTGACACGTACACTGTCATTAGCAGAGGAAAGTGTGAAACCCGAATTTTTACTAAAATTGCTGAAATAGGTAGAATTCGCCAATAGGAAGTTTGAGTAGAACCTGTCATGCCATTGCCTCGACCATTTAAAACTCCCGCCTAAATTCCCCCAGTCGGACAACTCCTGACTCTCGCGAGCCCCATTGATATCACCAAACGCCCTCAGACTCAAATTCTCCATTTCCTGTGAGTCATCAAGTTTATCTTTACCACTATAGAAACTTACTGATAAAACATCTCTATCACTTGGAGTCCAGGTAACTTTACTATTGATATCGTAAAAGAAAAAGCTGGGTCTGTTATCTCCCTGAATGGATCTTCCACCGGATTTTCCTCCTGGCATTCCTGGGGATTCCTGCTCTTCATATCCCGTAGCATTATCAAATAGTTTCGTGTAAAATCCGTTAGATATCAGATCAACATAGGACCGTCGAACCGACAACAGGAAACTCCCATTATTCTCAAAGAGGGGAAGTTCCATGAGTGCATTGGCACTGAGGAAATTCAAACCCAGCTTATAGACAGGTTCCGAATAACTGCCCGTTTTGCCTGTCAGGTCAACAACGCTGGAGATCCTCCCGCCGTACTTCGCAGGAAAACCGCCTTTGAACATCTGGATGTCCTTGATTGCATCAGCGTTGAAGGCACTGAACACTCCGAAAAAGTGATCGATATGATAAACTGTCATCCCATCCAGCATAACCAAATTTTGATCTGGCGTACCACCACGAACATACAACCCAGATGAACCCTCCGTAGCTCCACTCACCCCCGGCAGTAGCTGCAGCGAGCGAAAGATGTCAACTTCACCAAGCCTGGGCAACTTTGACAACTGACGGGCAGAGAATCTAATCTGACCTACATGTTCAGCTTTCTCCCAAACGTTGTATCTCTTTGCAGCTACAGTGACTTCTTTTCTACTTATCACAAAAGGTACTAACTCGATTTTGCAATTTTGAGGAGCTTTTTCTGTGTTTGAGATAACATGTATTAATTCTTCATACCCGACGTGACTCACCTGAAGATTACAGGTTTTAAGAGGCGTGTTTACAATAACAAAATGTCCATCGAGATTTGTAGATGCACCCAGATCTGTTCCCAACAATACAACGTTTGCGTTAGGTATTGTTTCACCGCTTTTTGCATCTATTACTATACCGCTTATATCTCTCACGGGATTTGTATCCGCACTCGGATCTGCTGAGGCAGAGGATGACAATACCTGGATTAGTAAAACAAGCAGGAAAATATTGAGCGACTTTGTTCTGAGTATAGAGAACATTTTTATTCCTGGTGTTTTTTTATTGGCGGTGAAGCCAGCGAACATTTTATCCAGATATCCTCAAATTGCATCATACCTCTCGACTGTCCATTGCCTCCATCCTGCCCACCACTCATACCGCCACCACCTCGTCCCCCCTTCATTCCACCCCCACCTTTTCCCCCCATCTGTTGCCTGGTTTGTGACGACTTTTCAGTGTCCATACTACTGAGCTCAAATCCAATACTGATATCCGAACCCATTTCAGTATTAATTGCATGTTGGATAGTTGCCGAAGACTTGAGAGGAATAGCGAATTCATATACAAATACACCGTTTGCACTGCCCAGGCAGGCTGCTGGTCCTTGCGATCCATCAGGATTGGTACTCCTTCCTCTATCCTCAGGTCCGTTCAAAACCACGATCTGTTCATAAACTTTTTTGTGAACGTCCGGAGTTCTTCTCCGCCGTAAATTATGCCTTCCTGAATCCATTTTATCGTCTCTTAATTGTCTAAGATCAATCGGCGGATTACAGATATAGCGTAAGCCCAGGTCCTTTTTCTTACTGGCAGATTCATCCAGCCAGATTGTGAAACCGCGGCTTGATGCGGTTCGAAGCAATTTCGAATCTCTGAACTGAATCAAAACATAAAGATTATCTATGTCGTTGCACATCCCTAATGATATGCCGGCATCTTTGAAGTAAGTTTTTGACATTTCTTCCCAATCTGTGTTCTGACCATCAACGACAACTGAAACGTCTGTCCATTGACTATTCACCGGAATACTCGAACAGCCCTGAGACAAAATTACCACCATCAAAAGTATGCCTACTTTCATAAAACTGTTTAACACATTCTTTCCTTAGTTTTTTCGCTGCGTATAATTGAAACACGGTTATAAGCCAAATCCCGCTATCTGAACCTTAAATAATATGAGGAGTTAGAGAAAAAGCAGGATGGGCATTCCTGCCCGTCCATCGCGCGTAGCGCGATTCCTGAGAGGATATTGTTCGATTGGTGGGATGGGATCTCAGCCTGTGAATCCGCCTTTGGCGGATGGTCGGGCAGGAATGACCGACCTACTGGGCGGGATCAAACAATTTATAAATCAAGGAGTTTTCCTGCATGCTATGATTAATGGACCTGCGTTTATTGAGATTGCCTTGGGTTGGATGTGATTTGGGTTGGCTCGATCTAATTACTTGCTATTTTTACAGAAGATAAATATATTGAGATAACACAGCACAGCATGTTTAATGATGTTTTGGAGTTGCATAATGAAGACTATTTTAATTCTTGTTGTATTTTTTTTCCTCTTTTCGGTAACCGTTCCACTATACGGTGAGAATGGCATCGCGTCTGTTTCCAGGATCGGCAATGGTTGGGATCAAGCCCGTGCAATAGAAGTTCGAGACAATCTGGCTTATATAGCAGCCGGTGTTTCCGGACTTCAGATTGTAGATATCTCAAATCCGGATTCGCTCTTCGTTGTTTCCTTTCTCGATGATATGCCCGGAATCGCTCGCGATATTGCTCTCCGCGATAATTTTGCTCTGCTTGCAAACGACAATGCCGGACTTACTATTATCGATATCGAAGATCCCGAACATCCGATTGAATTCGTCAATTATAGAGACATCGGTAGAGTAACAACTATTGCCCTTTCCGAAACACATGCTTTTTTAACTTGTCCTGATTCGGGATTTGCGATTGTGGATATTTCAGATATTAATGTCCCTCAGTTTACAAGTTTCATAAGAGTTGGTGCCAGAGAACTCTACATCCACGGCAATTTTGCAATAGCGTGCATGGGGTTTTATGGACTGCGAATATTTGACATTTCTGATGCTGACAATCCTGAGGAAATTGAAGTGGAATCGATAGGAGATGTTGCATCGCTTACAATTCGAGACAACTTTGCTTTCGTCGTTGGCAGTATTGGTAGCCAAGGAGGGGAGATTGCAATTTATGACATTTCTGATATCGAGAGCTGGGAGAGATTAGGATCTCTACCTATCTGGAATAAAGCCTGGTACATTAGTATTCATGAAAACAATGCATACTGTCTTGGGGATAATTACGGCCCATACATATCTGTTGTAGATATTTCAAATCCAGAAGAACCTGAAAGATTGACATGGGGGCGTTCTAAATATCAACCTTACGATATGGTAATATCCGAAGGTTTGGGTTTCGTATCAATGGGTGATTACCACAGAAATAACGTCGGAGACATAGGTGTTTTAGACCTCTCCGTGACTGATAGCCTGAATTGGATTAACCATTTAGACCCAACCGGTCATACTAACAGCATAAAAAGAGTTGAGAATATTGCGATCTCACATACCGACAGTCACAACTTGCATTGTTATGACATTTCAGATCCGAACTCGCCTGTGTTATTGAGTATCTATGAAAATGAGGGCTATATCATGGATTTCGAAGTCAGGGATACTCTCATTTTCATAGTCACCGGAACGAAACTATCAGTAATCGACATCTCCGATACAGAAAATCCTTACATGGCAGAACAATCGATATTTGCAAATGGATTTAATGCTCAAACAATAAACATCTCGGGGAATTACGCTTATATTTACTCCGATCTCGCAAACAGAACTGATAGGCTTTATGTGTTTGATATTGAAGATATTCACTTCATGGATAATATAAGATCTATCGAACTGCGCCAAAGACGGGATAATCCAAAGACCAGGATCAACGGTGACCGAATTTATATCTCAGATAGACACTCATGTGAGGTGTTAGATATCTCCAATCCGGAACGGCCCATGCAGACAGACATTACAATTCGATCAACCAGCAGTTGTGCGTTCAAGGAAGATTACATCTTTACAGCCTATGATAATCGGATTGTAATCAGGTCACTTGCCGATCCAGATACAATCGTGCCTGTAGATACACTCTATGCAAGAGCAGACATTACGAGCATGACAGTATCTGGTGATTACCTCTATATTGCTGAGAGCAGGGCTGGATTTGAAATCTACAATATTGAGGATATTGAAAATTGCACTCCTGTCGGAAACTACGACACTCCGGGCGGAGCTTTTGATATTAACGTCTTTGACCAATACGTGTTAGTGGCAGACTGGACAAACCTGGGAATATATGATTGTACAGGTGCTTTGGAAGTTAATCAGGATATCACTCGACATGTACCCGAAACAACCATGATATATCCGGGTTTTCCAAATCCGTTTAACTCAGCGGTTACAATTCAATATCTGACCGCCTTAGGCGGCTTAACCAGATTGTCAATCATAGATCCATCAGGCAGAAATGTTGAGACTTTATTTGAGGGTAGTACTTTCCCCGGAAGCTATAAACGAACCTGGGTTGCGAGGACATATCCTTCCGGAATCTACTTTGCGGTATTAGAGGTTAACAGCACCCTAATTACGAGGAAGTTAGTCTTAATGCGATAGTACACTTAAAAAAACGGCAACCCTGATATCCGGCACACACCACGATGATAACCATCCGGAAAAAGCTCGATCAACTCTTTAATATCGAGATTAGTCGATTTGCAGGCTTCAAAGACATTTGGGATGCTTTTGTTTTTAGTGTAAAATTCCCGCATAAACGTTATTATCTCCCGGTGTCTGTCTGTCAAACCCTGCGGTAGTTTCCACTCACGGATAATAAGCTCGGCAAATCTCTCATTCCAGGTGTCGAAATCAGAAAGATATCCACGAGGAGTAACACTGTGGTCTACACGTGGCATAGTTGATGTTTCATAGGTGAGCCAATAGTTCGATTCATACATAAAATCATAATTTATCCCCGCGATCCGGCAGGCACCGCGGTGATAACCCGTTGGGAAGAGAAAGCGGAGGTCTGACAATCGCAGCTTGTTATCTGCACAAGCTAATACTACAACAGGAACGACATGTTCTTTGGTGAATTTTTTGCGGAGATAGTTAATAATCTGCCAGTGCTGATCGGTCAACTCTTCCCAAATCCCTTGTTCCCTCGCCATACATTTCGCAAACTTCTCATCCCACTGGTCGGGAGGATTCAGAAAGCCCTGATCGTCTAATAAGTAGGTTTTTCCGCATTTAAATGTTATTGAGTTTGGCTCTTTTTTTGTCAAGGGATTTTCCTTTTTTGTGTGTATTATAGGCAAAGTAAGGGCGAATAATTATTCGCCCCTACAAGCCTCAAGTTAACCACAATTTTCAACTATTAGTTCGATCAATGTTGGGGGTTATGAATTATATCATCCTTCCCAATCCACACGTTCTGCTGCTTTGCCATTGATCAAAATCGATCTGGAAAGCATATCGTGAACTCCACCGACTGCGAAATCAGCATTGTGACTCTCTATCAGTTGCATGAATTGTCGTTTGCAGTTAGAACATGCCGTTGCAACATACTTAGCTCCGGTAGCTTTCACCTGCTCCATCTTTTTCACACTGGAAACTTTCATCCTGAAATCACGAATGTCATCCATTGCAGATAAGCCTCCACCACCTCCGCAACACCAGTTTTCACCGCGATTAGGAGTCATATCCCGAAAATCCTCACACGCTGCTTCCAGAATCACTCTCGGATCTTCGACAATACCACAACTCCTGCCGAAATTACAGGGATCATGATAAGTAACAGGCATCGGATTCTTACTCTTGTCAAACTCGAGTTTACCCTCTTTTATCCTGTCGGCTGTCCACTCCATACAGTTGATGACTTTAAAAGGTAAGTCACCCCACCACTTACCCTTTTCCATCATCATCTTCATTATTCTGTATGCATGACCACATTCACCCATAAACATATACTTGGCACCAAATCGTTTCGCCTCCTCAACATATGGTTTGTTGTCTGCTTTCATATGGCCATCATTGCCTGTGAACAGACCATAATTTGCGCCATCAAAACACTTGGAACTCATTGTCCATTTGTCTTGCATTCCGAGCACGTAAAATACTTTCGCAATACCGGTTGTAGCTTCAGGATTAACCAGAACATCTCCCGATGGTGGAACATAAAAATACTCAGCACCGACTACATCCACCGGGATTTTAATATCAACCCCATGCTCATCTTTCATTTCCTCTTCGAGGAAATCAATTGAAGCTTTGAACGCTTCTGGAGAAGCACCGTCCGTATTGCAAGTATCAAGTGATGTCTGGACGACCTTTTTCATAGTATCGGGTGTATAACCAGTTGCATCAGCAATTGCTCTGCCCTTTCTGGTTATCACTGAATTATCAATTCCAAACGGGCAGTATGTCGCACAGCGTCGGCATCCCGTGCATTCATAAAATGAATCGACCCATTTTTTCATGTCTCCATCAAAATCCGAAGCTCCTACCATTGAGCCGAGAAGTTTTCCGGATGTTGTCGTGTATTTTTTATAGATTCCACGAATAAAATCTGACCTGACTACAGGATTCCTGAGTTCGGTTGGCTCACCCTGGTAGACCGGGCAAACTTCAGCGCATGTACCGCACCTGGCGCAAACGTCCATGTAAAGATTTAGGACTTTTGGACCGTTTTTGATAGCTGTAACAGATTCAACCACTTTTTCATGTAGTTCCTGTCCCGTAATATTTTCACCGTTTCCCAATGTATTATCTCCTTCTATGACTGTTTAACAAGAGTTTGTGTAAAGAATATTCCACCAAAGTGCAAAATCTTGCTGAAGGGAATATAGACGAACAGGAGCTGAACTAACAGAAAGTGTGCTCTGAATATTGTATCTGCCGGTACAACCATCGCTGAAAAAGAGAACGTGAGCATAGACGAGAAATATGCGCGGGTCAATTCAAGATCGAAATGGTGACCGCTGAAACGCATCATGTTGCCTGTTATGATCACAGCCAACACCAAAACCAATGCGAAGTAATCGGCAAGATTGGAGATCTCCCGCACACGACCTACAAAAAACCTTCTGAAGAGAAGAAGTATCAGGGTCGCCATAACGAGAATTCCCGCAATCCCACCTGAAGTGGCACTCATGTTATCCGCGTTGATGTTTAATGCAGCCCATAATGCAGGAAAATCTGTAAACACCCTGATATGACCAATGAAGATTAATGCCAGGGTTGCATGAAAAATCCATGAGAAGCTCCAAAGCGTTTTATCCCCTTTGAAAAGACTGGGGAAGAAGAGGGCTTCTTTAATAACACCTGGAACTTCAGTGCCCTGAGTTGCCGGGAAAAGTGTCATTTTGCCGGGCTGTGGACTCTTTGCCCATGCACGTATCCTTATAACCACACCCAGTACAAACACCAGGAGAGTGATGTATGGGAAAAACATGAAAATATAATCGTTCAACGCAAAATCCTTTCGTAAAATTATTTGTTGATTTCAATCTCCGGAAATACAGAGATGTAACGAATTTGAAATACTTATCTTTTAGCAGTTCTCATTGTTGAGAAGACCAAAGAGACTAAGCAATCTGCTTGAACACCAGTTAGCTATGAGATTTCTTCGCCCGGTCGTTCTGGATCGCAATGAGGTAACTATCGATAAATGTTACAAGCAACCGAATGGCTTTGGTAAACCTGCCAGCCTGTAAGCCCCTTTTGCTACCCCACAAGGGAACATTTCGCAAATGTGTTTAGCTGTAAAACCGGTCTGTTTACCAATTTTGACTATTGGGGGACCTTCACCCCATTCCTGGTAATAGTCTCGAACAAAGTCTATTACCCTCCAATGATCTTCCGTTAATGGTCCGAGGCTATTCTTAACCGCCAATTGTCTGGCGATTTCTTTTGTCCAACCGGACATTTCAGTCAAGAAACCGTCTTCGTTTTCAATTGGTATCGTCGCAAACTCGGGAGCTGCCATTTGAAACCTCCTGTGTATCGTTATTAATCTGTTTTAGAATAATCGATTGATACAATCAGTTCTGCAATTAGCTCGTATCAAATAATGATGCAAAAAGCCAGATTTGCAGAACTCAATAGTGAGAGCTCGATCCTTTGGAAATGCTAAGTAGAACGTGAGTTTTTTACGGGGGAGAGTGATACTGCTCGGCAGTGTTGACAAACACTGAGGCAGTAATGTAGTTTAAAGTATAACGGGCAGGATTCCGGGGTAATCCCGAATCCGAAACCGTTATCGTAGACTCGGCGGATTGTACTTGCAGGTGCTTCCGCCGGGTCGCGCTCTTTTTGCCCTCCCCTATCCAGGCAATCTTACAAAGTTCTTTGGGTCGAGTCTAATCTTCTCCAGTGCTTTTTGTTTTTTGTAAACAAATTGTATTGATTCAAACTTTCCTTCCTTATGTTCTTAAATACTCGAAACATGAGCAAATCTGGAGATATCTGCAGATTTAATTTCTCTTAGACTTGTATCCGTTAAGCTGACGAAGAATTCTTTCAGCTTTGGAAGATCTAATGGAGTCTCAACATATGCAAATGTCTCTTTATCACACTCCCTGGGAAAACTGGTCCGTTCTCCTACGAGAATGATGCGAATGAAGGGTATGCGTGGATCAGCATAGAGATTATGAACAAAATCTCTGGCACGTTCAACTCCCATTGAGCAGTCAATAATGCCATAATCGGGTCGATAATTCTCAACGACCATCGAACACTTATATTCACAGTCTGTATATTGTATGTTTACATCCGTGTCCCGCATTCCAGCTCCAATTACATCTCTCATTGTCTGTTTGTCGCTTACAACCAGAACGTTCAGAGGTTGCTCTTTCACTAGATGGTAGTATTCACATTCATCACAGGATTCATCACAATACAGTTTTGCATGCCCTGCGTCATCAGGAAGTGTACTCATCTCATAACACCTCAAAGCACGGGATTTATAAACTACACAGCTTTGGCATCCGTCTTTGAGCTCACCGGAAGCAGAATTGAATTCCCAGCAATATTGGAATGAACGAGGATTTGTTTTTTTGACACCTATGGAAACTATGTTAGGTTGGACAATTATATCGAGATCACTTCGTCTGATACGGTAATGTCCACCAGGAGTTCGACTTGCAGGTAGTTTTCCGGCTTTTATCCATTTAAGCACAGAATCAGGAGTGACAGAACAGAGCTCAGCGGCTTTACCTGTTGTGACAAATTCTGACAATTTATGGGTTTTCGGTTTTTTCAATGATTTATGTGTTATTCTTGTTTTATGGCATTTATGGGTTTTATTGCAATATAACATTTTAGTTTTACTTGTCAAGAGATTTTGTGAATTTATTTTCAAATATATCCCACTCATTAACAAATACAAAATTTATATTTATATTTGTATGAAGTAACATAAACGGTGAGAGTGCAGTCTAAGATATTGAAACACAATTCAGCTAAACCACAAAGGAGCGTGCCATGACTGACATTATAATCCCGATTGTATTTTTTGCGACCTCCGTACTCATTGTGTATTTTGCAATACAAGCACGTACGAAGCAGAATCAAAATGAGCATGAAGAACGAATGCTGGCTCTTGAAAAAGGAGTCGAAATTCCCATGTCTCCCGGAAGAAGAAAAAACGTTACCTCCGACGAAGACAATCCAAAACACCGCAATCCATACATTTGGCCAATTGTGCTCATTTCTCTCGGGACCGCAATGATTGCCAGGTCAATGCTGTCAGGCGATTTTGATATTTCCTGGAGCTTGATCCCATTCCTGATAGGTATTGGTCTTTTAGTCGCCCACCAACTATTCCAGAAGCAAAAAGAAAAACGTGAAAAAAATGAAGATTCTTCACCTGATCATATTGCATAATGCTTGAATTGTTCTTATATTCCTGATGGGGAAATAATTTAATTGTAAGTGTTTTTTTTACTTAACCTTTCGCAGGTTCCATCCGCAACCATCAAGTCGCCGGAGTGCTCTCCGGCGCATCAGGTATTCGTTTTGCGATTCCTCGTTTTTGCGAATCCCGGATATAACATTGCCAGACAAAAATGATTTGCTGTGTCAGTATGGCTTTGTTATGATATATATCACCTGAACAGACCATCCCATATTTTCTCAGGTGGTAAGTTCATATCTAACATAATTAAATTGACTAACTCCGTAGTGGCCAATTGTAGTTCACCTCATCAATGGAGTATGTATCATGAGAGCTTTCCTATTTTGTTTGCTGCTGGTCCTTGCCTCCTCAGTTCAGGCGCAAGATGACATTGTAATTCAACTTTCTCCCGGATATAACCTGATTTCTTCAAATATTATGCCTCCTGAGGAAATGTTTGAAGGAAACCAGATTGGTCCTGATGTTCCACTCATGTTTGAGCAGTTGAGAGGTCCAGACGGTGACCATCTTGCATCAATAGTTAAGGATGTAAATGGGCGATTCTATGCACCGCGGTTTGGATTTTGTAATATTCCTTTCTGGAATCTCGAACAGGGCTTAAGTGTCTTGGTTATGGAGGATACTCAGGTTGCCTGGGCGGGAGAGAGAATCCCTGCCGACACAGAAATTCAACTCACAGATAACTGGAACCTGATTGCTTACTACCCGGAATATAACCTAAACGCTAATTCCGGTGATTTTTATGCACTCTCACCCATTATTGATAATGTTATTATCGCTAAGGACGAAACAGGCAGCTTCATGCTGCCAGGATTCGACTTCTCTAACATGAATCCATGGACTCAAGGCGAAGCATACTTTCTAAGGGCAGTAGAAAATGGAGTTCTAAGTTATCCTGAAGAGCGTGAAGAAGATCCTGTAATCTTTGAAGGTGGAGATCATTGGGGATTAGATGTTACCGGTGATGTAAGCATGAATGTGTTAGTCTCTGTTATTGGTGGTCCAGACGGATTTGAACCGGGTGAGGGCGATCAGATTGGAGCTTTCTCCAATTTTGGTGATTTCGTTGGATATGGTGACATATTTGGAAACAATTGTGGTGTCGCTGTTTGGGGATTGGATCAAAATTTCGGTGAGATTCCAGGATTAGACCCAGGTGATGCATTTAGCCTAATATATTGGGACGATGATCTGGAAAGCGAATTTTTTATCAACATCGAAGAGGTTGTCGAAGGCCGAGGCTTAACCTTCATGGGCAATGGTTTTACCATTATTGAGATCTTTGTTGAAGCAGAAATCCCCGGACGTGACCAGGTGGTTCCGCTGGGTGAAGGTTGGAATATGATATCAATAAATGTTGTCCCAAATCAAGATATGTGGGAAGGTGATCAGGGTCCTGATATCCTGCTCATGTTGGAACAGGTAGTTGAGGCTGATAATCTTGAGTTGATGAAAAATGAAAATGGCAGATTTTACTCGCCTGAGTTCGGCTTCAATGACATCCAATATTGGGATTTCACTCAGGGATATCTGGTCAAGGTGATTGAAGCTTGTGAATGCACATGGTCAGGTGAGCCAATTCCATTTGACAATGAAATCCCATTGGGAGAGGGCTGGAATTTAATCGCTTATTATCCTGAATGTGACCTAAATGCAGATAGTCCTGGTTTTTATGTTCTCTCTCCCATTATTGACAATGTGTTGCTCGCAAAAAATGGAAATGGAGAATTCATGACTCCGGCTTTTGAATTTTCAAGTATGCCTCCCTGGACAGCCGGTCAGGGCTATCAGGTAAATGTTGACGCAGATGTTGTTCTGCAATATCCCGAACCACAGGAAGAAGAGAATGCCCGCTTTGAACCTGTAGAATCTCCTGCGGTTGGAATACCAGCAACCGATAATAACATGAGCCTGCTTGTAACTTCTTTTAAGGGAGTAGACCTGAGTTCAGGCAACCAGATAAGAGCCTACAGCTCAGATAGTAGGTTAGTCGGTGTCGGTGATATATCTGATGATAATTGTGGAATAGCCATCTGGGGAGCGGAAACAGGAGAGCAGGGATTGCAACCCGGACAATCCTTTGAGCTCCGGTTGTGGGATGCCAATCAACAAATTGAGACTGATCTTTCAGTATCTGCCATACACCAAGGTGATGGTTTAACATATGAAATTGATGGATTCTCCGCCATAGAAGTAGCAATTGCAACCACACTTCCAGACAGCTACTTCCTTTCTGGAGCTTATCCGAATCCATTTAACAATCGAACAACTGTGAAATATGGTTTGCCCGAAAACGGGATGGTGAATATGGCAATTTACAGCCTTTCCGGCCGCAAGGTGTTGGATATAGCGGGTGGTGAACAATCTGCCGGCACTCATGAATTAGACATCAACTGCACAGACCTGACAAGTGGAATTTATGTCCTGACAATGAATGCAAATCGGATGAATTTCACCCAGAAGCTGGTTCTGGTTAAATAGTTCCATGGCATTAACGCTACTGTAGGGGCACGTCGACACGTGCCCCTGCCGAATACCCAAGAGAATGTCCAATTAATTATTTCCCATGTGAAAAGGGGCGCACGCTGTGCGCCCCTACACATCCAGTGAAGAACAGAATACCTTCTACGATTTTTAGAGAACACACAATGAGAACCCCATTAATTATCCTTTTGCTTATCCTTGCCATAAGTGCTCACGCACAGGACCAGATTGAAATCCAGCTTAATCCCGGCTACAATTTGATATCCATCAATCTTGTTCCAGGAGAGGATATGTATTTGGAAAACGAAGATCGAGGCCCTGATGTACCATTGATGTTTGAACAACTTAGAGGAGAAGATGGGGAACATTCTGTCAGAATGGTTAAGGGCGGTCATCAATTTTATGCTCCTGCTTTCAATTTCTGCAACATCCCATTCTGGGATCTGACAAGAGGGTATCAAGTGCGGGTTGATATTCCATCCGAAGTCGTCTGGGGAGGAGAAATTATTCCTGCTGATATTGATATTCCGATAGGAGGGCAAAGTAATGCAAACGTTGCTTATTATCCCACATACGAGCTGAACGCCAATGCAGATGATTTTTTCGTATTATCTCCAATAATTGATCATGTATTGTATGCAAAGGATGGACAGGGTGGAGTGATGGTCCCCGAGTTTAATTTCTCAAACATGAATCCATGGCAAGCGGGTTCGGCATATTGGATATTAACCGATGAGGATGTGGTTCTGAATTATCCGGAGGATAACGACGAAGAACCTGTGATATTCGAAAATGGGAATCATTGGGAGTTACCAACAACACATGATTATACCAGACCTATACTTATTTCGTTGATTGAAGGTCCTGATGGTTTTGCCCCAGGCGAAGGAGATCAGATCGCTGCATTTCGCGAGAACGGTGATTATTGCGGTTGTGGAACTGTGTTTGGTGGCATGTGTGCTGTGACACTTCTCGGAGCTAACCAGGGTCAGGACGATGGTCTGCAATTTGGTGAAAGCTTCTCGCTCAGATATTGGGACGACAATTGGAGAGCCGAATATGATGTCAATATTGAATCCATTAGAGGACACGAACGAGATGGATTTGCAGATTGTGAAGTTTGTTTACTAAGTATCATTGAAGTATCTGTTGATGTAGACAATCCATTGCGAGAGCAGATAATTGATTTTGACCAGGTCTGGAATATGATCTCGCTCAACATAGAACCTCCTGAGGAAATGTGGGAACGAGAGGAAGGTCCTGATATCGAACTCATGATGGAGCAACTTGTTGAAGACGGTACTTTAATATTAATGAAAGATGACGAAGGCCGATTTTATGCTCCGGAATTCGAATTTAACGGTATCCCTTATTGGAATTTGGCAGATGGCTATCAAGTAAATGTTACTGAAGATACAGAATGCACCTGGTTTGGAAATCCAATTCCTCCAGACAGAGAAATCACCTTAGAAGAGGGTTGGAACCTTATTCCCTATTTCCCAGATTACGTCCTTAGTGGAAGGGCACCGGAATTTTATGTACTATCTTCTATCATCGATCATGTTATTATTGCCAAAAACGATGGAGGCAGGTTCATGGCCCCAGCCGCCCCTTTTTCAAACATGCCTTCCTGGTGGCCCGGAAACGCGTATCATGTGCTGGTCGATGCGGATGTGGTTCTGCAATATCCCGCGGAGCGAGAGGAAGAGATTGCGAGTTGTG
>JABGPL010000027.1 GCA_018644935.1 Calditrichota bacterium
TGACTTTGGAGAGTTAGAAAACTTCCAATCAGGAAAAAATGAGTTTAACTCTATCGCAATTGCCAGGAACGGATCACCGATCGCAGCTGGGGTAGTCAGGCATTTTGAAGGAGATGAGAACCATTGGTCCTACGATGGGATTCTCATGAAGTTTGCCCCGGAAATTGTCGGACCTCAGTTCATTTACTGGTCACCTGAAGATACCCTTATTACAGCCCTTCCCGGAGACACTCTACAGTTCATAGCTCGAGCTGAAAGCCCTTTTGAGGAAGAATTAGTTTATGGTTGGTCTATAAATGACAGTCTAATTTCCCGCGACACTACTGTTACTGTTAGTTTTGAAAATTTAGGAAACTACATTCTAAAATGTTTGGTTTCAGATGCTGAAACGACAATATCCATCACTTGGCAAATTGAAGTTACGGATTGGTATATAGCTGCTTTTTCGCCGGATAGTTTGAATTTGCAGGTTGGGCGGGGGACTAACATTCCCTTTACTACAAATCTGCGTGCTGTGGAAAATGAAGAAATGTCCCGGTTGTGGACATATACTGGAAGGGATGACCAGCAGGAGGAGTTGGGAGAGGGTGACTCAGTTGACGTTAATTTTAATTTATCCGGTGTGCATCACCTCCAATTTGAAGTTTGGGACGACAATCGCACTGAAGAAATCGCCTGGGACGTCACTGTTAATTCTATAGTCTGGTCGTGGGTGCCACAGGCGAATGTTATATCCGCAGTGGAGGACACAACCATTACCTTCGAAATCATTCCATTTAATGAGGACTCTGATTCAATTGAATGCATCTGGATGATTAATGAAGCACCCTTTAGTGTAGGTCTAAGTTCGGAAGTGTTATTCTCGGATGTGGGGAATTATGATGTCAACGCTTTTGTCACAGAAAGTGAGGATACGGACACTATAATTTGGAATATAGAAATTTTGGAAAGACAGGACGTTGCGGATAATGGTTCACAGGAGCTTCCTGCAAAGCCCACTCTTTATCCACCATCTCCAAATCCGTTTAATTCGCATATACAAATACCAGTATATACACCGGATAATTGTAAGGTAGAATTAAGTGTTTTTGATGTTAATGGTCGCAAAATCACCAGTAAAATATTGGAAGGAATTTCAGGGGGAAACCATATATGGACTTGGCACCCAAAGGATTGCCCAGCTGGATTATATCTGGTCAGAATGCAAAGTAGAAGCTCAACTCAAGCTAGAAAAATACTTCTACTTAAATAGTTGATTTACCAAGACCCAAAACAAAATAAGTTAAGACCATACTTGACAACTCCAATAATAATTGGAATACCTGTTAGATGGAATCACTTTTACGGGGGGTGCAAATGCTACGATTTTCATTAACTTTTCTAATAACTCTGACCATTTGGTCAACCTGCCTTTCACAACCGGCAGTTGAGTCGATACTTACCTACGATACCGGTCGTGATGACGGATTCCTTGATGTTTATTCTTGTGAAGATAATGGGTTTGTGATGTCCGGTGGATCAACTAATAACTGGATAACATACCGAGGTGAAAACAACAACACCAATCTGTTAATCGTTCGGGTAGATGAACAAGGGGAAATACTCTGGAGTCGCGAATATGCTGGGGGAGTAACCTGTCTGGGTTGGTCAATTATAGAAACAGATGAAGGTGGATTTCTGGTTGGCAGCCAACGTGGGGGCCAATTCTCAGCATTACTGGTTGATGCAGATGGAAATCAGATCTGGTGGAGGGATTATGCCTCAGGTACATGCCGATCGGTTATTGAGCTCAAAGGAGGAGATTTCCTGCTGACAGGATTAGGCAGAATAGACGGTGATCTCCAAGGACCTGTTTTCTGCGTTAATGGAGAGGGAAACGTTATCTGGAGCGATGATTACGGTGTCGGAGGAACTTCGGTATTCTATTCAATGCGTGAGACTGAAGATGGGGTAGTACTCTCAGGTTATCAGGGAAATACATGGGTTGTTAAAATAAATTTTGAGGGTGAGGTTGTCTGGGATCGGCAATATGATGGAGGATCAATTGCAACCTCCATTGTTTCCGGGCAAGACGATGGATTTGCGTTGACAGGATGGCCTGCGAACGGACAATATCCTATGCTCATGAAAATCAGCCCCCCGGGAAATTTAGATTGGGACAATCAAAATATTGATGGTGTTCCAATTGCACGCTCACATGGTACATGCATTGAGAAAGCTCCAAACGGAAACGGTTATTATGTGGTGGGACGTTCATCTCCAGGCGATTATCAACCTTTTGCTCTACGAATCACCTCACAGGGTGTAACGAGATGGCAGGAAGTTTATGATTTTGCTGAGTTAGAAAACTTCCAGGCAGGTAGAAACGAGTTTAATTCAATCGCAGTTGACAGGACAGGCTCACCAATTGCTGCGGGGGTGGTCAGGCATTTTGAAGAAGACGAAGACCATTGGTCCTATGATGGAATTCTAATGAAATTTGCCCCGGAGATTGTTGGACCTCAGTTCCTTTACTGGTCTCCTGAAGATACTCTTATTACTGCCATTATAGGGGACACTCTACATTTCACCGCTCGAGCTGAAAACCCGTTTGAGGAAGTATTAAACTATGAGTGGTCGATTGAGGATAGCCTGATTTCCCGCGACACGACTGTTACTGTTCGCTTTGAAGAATTTGGGAGTTATAATCTTACATGTATGATTTCAGATGCTGAGGCGGCAATATCCGTCACCTGGCACATCACTATTGTAGATTGGTATATAGCTTCTTTTTCACCGGATAGTTTGAATTTGCAGGTTGAGCGGGGGACGAACATTCCATTTACGATGAATCTGCGTGCTATGGAAAATGTAGAAATTTCCCAGTTGTGGACATATACTGGAAGGGATGACCAGCAGGAGGAGTTGGGAGAGGGTGACTCGATTGAGGTTAATTTTAATTTATCCGGTATGCATCACCTCCAATTTGAGGTATGGGATGATAATCGCTCTAAAGAAGTAGAATGGGACATCGCAGTTAATTCTATAATCTGGTCGTGGGTGCCACACGAAAATTTCATATCTGGGGTGGAGGACACAACCATCACCTTTGAAATCATTCCATTCAATGAAGAATCGGATTCAATCGAATGTATCTGGATGATTAATGAAGAACAGTTTAGTGAAGGTCTAATTTCGGAAGTAACGTTCTCTGATGTGGGGAATTATTATGTCACAGCATTTATCGCTGAGGGCTTGGAAGCAGACGAAGTGTCATGGAACATAGAAATCAGTGAGCGAAATGATGTAATCCAATCCTCAGATGTCGTCCCAGGTAAAACATTTCTTTTCCCACCCTCACCAAATCCATTTAATTCATCAACTATAATTGCTTACCGACTCAATGAAACTTCAGCTTTGAACATCAGCGTGTTTGATATAAGAGGTCGAGAGGTTGCTGAATTGATAAACAAAAATCAATACTTCGGCCGACATTCAATCATTTGGGATGCGAATAACCTAACCGCCGGTATATATTTCATAAAGATGGAGAGTACCGATTTCTCAATGGTCAGGAAGGTCGCTCTAGTAGAATAGGTTGTGATTTAAGTGTTAACAAGAAATCATTTTTTAAGTAATCCAGGAAGGCAATAACAGCTTACCAGTTGACAATAATCTATTATCCACATTCACAAATCCATTTAACTCGTCGACATCAATTAACCCTGAATTGCCATTCTTTCGGTTAAGAATGAACTCTACCCAAACCTTTTTCAGCAATTCATTTGCCACCTTCATCAAAACAGTTATATTTAATTTTAGAAGATTCTGGAACAAACAGCTTTTACACTAATTGAATCAGTCATTTCCGGGAAATTGCAGGTACTACATTTATACCTGTAAGGATTTAATTTAACTCGAGTTTTTGAAGATGGACAAGGTGAGAAGGTTGGAGGCAGCGCTGGAAGGTACTTTTGGTGACAAACGACTCAAGATCCTGAATGAAATGATAAGAGCGCGTATTCATTTTTCTGCCGAAAAAACTATTAAATACTGTGAAGAAGCTGTAGTGGTTCAACAAAAATGCACTCTCATCAATGACAGAATAAGTACATTTCGCTTGGTAGCAGGAGCATATCTCGGAATAGGTGACAATGATAATGCCTTGAAAAATATTTCTATTGCAATAGAAATGGCAGAAGAGTGTGGCGACTATGACCAGATATTGCTTGTAAAGACAATTCAGAGTGAATTTTTCCTTCGAAAAAGTGAATTTGCTGAAGCTATTGAAGTATTGGAAGGCTTTTCAGATAAGATTAATGAAGTTGATGACAGGAATAATGTAGGATCATTTTTGAATCACCTCGGTATAGCTTACGATGGACTTGGAAAATTTGATTCTGCGCTGGAAATCTATTTCAGAGTACTAAAAGAAATTGTTTTACAGGAAAAAAATGATCTCTGCTGCGCCACCCACATCAACATTGGTAATACTTTTGTAAATTGTCAGGAACTTGAAAAGGCTATTCATCATTATAACGAAGCAATGGAAATTGCTGAAGAAATGAATAATGAAAGACAGAAATGTACGTGTGCATTCAATATCGCCGGCATTTTTTACTACAAAGGGGAATATGAAAAAGCATTGGATTACTATAAGAAAATAGAACAGAGTTTCAAGGACCAGGGGCATATGGCTGATCTTCAGGATGTAATTTGCAATATCGGACGAATTTATGCTAAACTTGGAAAATTTAAGCCTGCAATTAGCTACCTTGAAAACGCCCTGGCAATTTCAGAGAAATTAGACAATAAGTATGTAACCGCTAATACCAGTCGGTTTCTTGCAGAGCTGTATTTTGAGCAAAAGAAGTTTGACCAGGGAGAAATACTTCTATCTAGAGCTCTGAAAATAGCTGAGGATATCAATGCACAAAACTTGATTCGAGGTATTTATGAGACTAAGACAGATTATTACAAATCAACCCGAAAGTATAAACAGGCGTTGCAATACACTGAAAAGCTTTATGCACTTACGATAAAAGTTTTTAATGAAGAGAGCCAGAAACGTATCGAAGAACTTCAAGTGCAATATGAGACAGATAAAAAAGAACACGAAGCTGAAATATATCGCTTGAAAAATGTGGAATTAGCAGAATCAAATCAGAAACTAATAGAAGCATTGGATCAGGTCAAAGTTCTTGGAGGTTTGATTCCAATTTGCGCAACGTGCAAGAAGATCAGAGATGACAAGGGATTCTGGAATCAGCTCGAAGCATACATAACAGAGCATTCAGATGCTTCATTTACACACGGAATTTGTCCCTCTTGTGCTGATGAGGTATACCAAAAACTCGAAGGGATGACAAGGATCTCTATTTTGGGAAGATAATGAAACCTTATAGTTCTTAATATTTACAAGTAGTATCCCAAGCTAGATCATCATTAGATGAATAAACACAGCTAACACGGTCAGACAAATGTCAAACCCTTGAAACATACATAATGTTAAAAGACATTTCGGTCCCGCACTAGCGAGAATGACAAGATTTACAAGAAACCAGGAATATTTCAAAAACTCTTATTTGTTTGACATTGAAATTTGTTCTTACATGGATTGTCCGATTATGCCAGAACTCTTAAAAGACAGGTTTTTTACACCGAATTCACTGCGAGATTTCGGTGAGGCGATAAAAAAACACCACATAGATTTTGATGTAGATGTTTTCCTTAGTTCAGTTCAGAGTGGTGTCTGGAGCAGCCTCGAGCTCAAAGCCAGAATGCGCCACGTCACGATTCACATCCACAAACAACTCCCGCAGTCATACGAAAAAGCAATTACGATCCTGATGGAAACCGCGTCTGATGCGAAAGGTTTTGAAGCTATGGCATTGCCAGATTATGCGGAGCTTTATGGCTTGGATTATTGGGATATCTCAATGGCAGCTTTGAAGCGATTCACCCGTTTCAGTTCTTCAGAATTTGCGATACGTCCGTTTCTCATTCAAAATCTCGAAGGAGCGATGAAGATGGTCAGCGAATGCGCTGACGACGAACACGAAAACGTTCGCCGTTTCGCCAGTGAAGGCTGCCGACCCAGACTGCCCTGGGCGATGGCTGTACCTGCATTGAAAAAAGATCCAACACCAATACTGCCGATACTCGAGAAATTGAAAGATGATTCCTCTGAGTTCGTGCGGCGCAGTGTCGCGAATAACCTTAACGATATCTCGAAGGAGCACCTGGAAACTGCGCTTGAAGTTGCTGGAAGGTGGTTGGGTACCTCAGAGGAAACCGACAAACTCGTTAAACACGCAATGCGGACACTGCTCAAAGCAGGCAACACAAGGGCAATGCGCCTTTTCGGCTTTGGAGATCCGAAGAATATCGGAATAGAGAATTTCACACTTGGGCAAGATACAATAACGATTGACGAGACTACCAACTTTTCACTTGATCTGATAGTAAATGAAACTGAACCATCAATAATCCGAGTTGAATTTGCGATGTTTTATGTTAAAGCCAACGGCAAGTTATCCAAAAAAGTCTTCAAGCTTCGAGAGAAAGAGTACGAACCAGGTAGCTACCACATCGTTCGAAAATACGGCTTCGTAAACATGTCAACCCGAAAGATATATCCCGGTGAGCATTTTATTTCTATTATTGTAAATGGGGTTGAGAAGGCGAAACAGAGGATTGAAGTACTATAGGGGGCACGTCGCCACGTGCCCTTTTCCGAATGTGACAATTTAAGTTTTGTCAATATTTTTCTTCCAAATACACTCGGGTGCATGGCATGCACCCCTACGATTGAGTAGGAACTGATACTGTCAATCCGGCAAGGGAATGTCGCCACGTACCATTTTCAAATTGAGAAGCGTTTAAGCTGAAGCATGGCTTCCGCAATCCTGGGATGTACCCATGGACATTTCTATTTCACCAAAACGATTTTTCGAACACTCGAGAAATTCTTGGTTTCCATTTGAACAAAATACAATCCGACCGGATAGGCGTTAGCATCCCAATTCACCGAATGCTGCCCTGCCGGCATTACTCCATTCAGCAGTACATCTGCAATTTCGCCTTTTGTGTTGTAAATATTGAGGGTGATGTTCAATCGGCTTGGGATTGAGTAAGAGATTGTGGTTGTTGAGTTAAATGGATTGGGAAAGATTCTGTTTAAAGTTATACCAGAAGGGATTAAATCATTTTCATCCGCCGAATTCGGAGTTCCACCTGCAAGGTTGATGACAATCGGATTCTCGGTTTCCGGATCGTTATGAAAAAGTTCAATCGTTTCACCCACTAAATAACGATCCTCCAGAGGTAACCACAGGAATCGAATCTCTGTCTCCTCAGCTGGGTTAACTCGAATGGGCAGATCAGATAAACATTCCATTTCATCGATAAGGATTTCCGGGAATGCAATACTGTCAATCATTGCCATTCCTTCACCTGAATTACCTATGGTCAGGTTGGCAACCCCTGCGTTTCCCTGATTGACAACACCGAAATCTATATTTGGATCTGCGACTTCAATTTCCGGCACTCTTCTTAATACTCTGACTTTCTGTGCCATATCGAAATCGGGATTATCTTCCATCGGTAATGAGATTATTGAAACGATTTCCCCAATTCCAGGAGTATACCATCTGTATCGGTGAGAAGCCGCCAATTCGAAGGTGAACAAGTCAACCTCCATCCTCTGTCCGAAAAGCTCACTTACTCCAGCAATTCTGAACTCACCTCCGATCATAGTATGCTGCCTGAGAGCTTCGACCTCACCACCTGTGTATATGACGGTTCCCCAGGCGTCGATTTCCGAGTAACCTCCGATTTCAATTGCAAATAACAGTGAATCTAACAGTGCAAATTCCTCACCGAAGTCCTCGCTCATCGGAATAGCAAAACTGAATCCAGTGCTTAGATCCCATTCCTGTTCGAATTCCATGGGTAACTCAGCAATCACAAGCGGATTATTGCTAAAATCAAGAGGGAAATTTATACCAAATTCTCCACCTTCATCAAGTGCTAATGAACCGACCATGAACCATCCTGAATCCGCGAGAATTTCGTATTGATAATACATCCCATCTGTCAATGCTAAGATCGGTTCTGAAGTAATCAAAACACGATTAGACTCAGGATAATCCTCAATATCAGGCGCATCTTCCGGATTAATCAGGGAATCATCTTCAGTTTCTTCAAAAATATACTCAGAGAAATCCCAGTTTTGATTACCTCCCTCAGCTCCAACATCTACTTCAATTCCTTCGAGGTCTGTGAGAACATAAAATGTTTGGATCGTTCCAGCTTCGGCGGGGATGTCTTCAAGTTCAATTACGATTTGACAAAAACCGGGTGTGAACAGAAAAAGACTAATAATAATTACAACCAGAAAATTTCTCATTTTAAATCCTGCGAAGTTTTGACCAGATTAAAGATTGCTGAAAAAGGCTTAACACACACCTATGCATTATTGTAAAGAAAATGCTGAAATACAATGATTAGCTAAAAAATTATTATTGATTCACAACAGATTCAAGGGATTAAGCGGATATAATCTAGTATATCCGCTTTAATCCGCTACGAATCATCTGCATAAGGGCACGTCGTTCTTGGCCCTTTCGATTGTCAAATAAGTCACCACTTACAGATAGAGACTCTATCTCAAGAACTAGAAGGGCACGTGCGACGTGCCCCTACGCAAAGTTTTCCTACTTCACTAAAACCACCTTCCGTACACTCGAAAACTCCACACATTCCATCTTGACAAAATATAACCCAGCCGTCAATGAGCTCGCATCCCAGACAATAGAATATCCGGCTGCAGATTGTGTACCATCAACCAATGATGCAACCTCACGCCCTGAAATGTCGAAAACTCGGATTGACAAATCAGTTGATGTTGGTAATTGATATCCCAACCTTGTAAAAGAGTTAAATGGATTTGGGTAAGGTTCATATAGCCTGAATTCAAACGGTAACACAACAATCTCTTCAGGAGCTGAAACCATCTCATCGTTAAGTGCCTGCAGGTAGATGTTGCTGATTTCCTCCTTTCCGGTTGACCGCTGATCCTCCCAGACAACTGCAATGCCTTCAGCTCCGAAGACCTGAATCAATTCCATTTGCAGATGTTTCTGATTGTGGATGGCACCGCTGACGAGAGCACCATTTTCCTCCCATCCCTCGACCGGAACTCCTTCGGAAGTTAGATGAGTAGCATATAAATCGGCTCTTGACAGAGCATCACCACGATTATCCTCCCAGGTCAACCACAATCCGTTATTCCCATCGCTAAGAATTTCTGGATGCATCTGATAACGTTCTTCCGCACAGATAGGAATCCCATCATATATTGGTTGATTGTCCTCCCTGAACAATATGACGGGATCGCCACGTTCATCTGTTTCGGAAGAAAACTTTTGCAGATAAATATCTCTGTTTCCAGCCCGATAGTCCTCCCAGGCAAACCAAATATCACCGTCCTCCGAACATTCCACTTTAGGATTCATCGGGTTGAAATCTCCGTCACAGATTGGATAACCACCTCTGAACCGATCCCATCTGTCACTGCCGTCATTGTTAATGAACTGACCAAAAATGAAGCTTTCGTTCTCCACACGATAGTCCTCCCAGACAACCAGGTATCCTTCTTCATGTCGTTTTATATCAGATCGTCTTTGATTCCCGTTCTCTTCGCAAATCGGTCGGTTTTCATCCCATACGAGTTCATGATTTCCATCCACTCTTTGAATCCAGAGATCCGTGTTTCCTGCTTCGTCTTCTTTCCTCCATACTACTACAGCTCCATTCTCTCCATCTGATGTTATTGATTCAACGGTTCCATCAAACTCATCATCAGTAATTTGACATCCCGCATCTCCCCACAATTTGTTTCCAGCATCATCCAACCGCTGCATATAGATATCATAAAAATCGTCTCCTGTCGGGTAGTGCCAGGCAATGATAGCTCCACCCGCTCCATCGCTGCAAATGAGGGGATGTCTTTGTTCAAATTCCAATTCTGCGCATTGAACTCCGACCTCTTCCCATAGAATTTCACCATCCCAGCTTATCTTTTGAGCGTAAATGGAGTAAGACTGCCCCCGCCTATGATCTTCCCAGACAACAATTATCGCATCGTCGCTCGACAATGTACTTTGTATGTCTATCCCACCTCCAACTACTTCATTCGATTGAAGAGGAACTCCATGGTTTTCAAAGAGAAAGTCCGGACTCTCTTCGTGATTTTCACAAATTTGAATGAACGGTGTATTTCCCCTCCAACCATATCTACTATCAAGCCATACAGTAGCAAATGTACCGTCCCCTCGAGAGTGAATCTGAGGATTAAGGGCATTTCCACTGATTCCGGTTGCGACAATTTCTCCTGCTTCGTCCCAATGCAGTTCACGGGCGTTTGTTATCATCTGCCCCCGAATTTCTCCACTCCCTGTCATGAGATCCGACCAGAAAACAAAGACACGTTCGTCTGAATTGGGGAGAACGACAGGTGATCCCTGATAATAGGATGAGGAGACTACATTTAAATCCTCATCCCAGAATAACTGTCCATCAACAGTCACGCCCTGCATGTAGATATCCGTTTCCGGAAATCCCTCGTCCCGCTCATCCTCCCAGATAATATATGCACCTCCACTGCCATCCGGGCATGATCTATGTCTACTTTGATTCCAGTTTTCGATCGAAATTGGAATTCCATCTTCTTCATCCCATTCAAAAATCAATTCGTCCTCTCCGGAAATTCGGGTTGCGAATATATCCGTGCTTGGGCTGTCAATTCTGTCATCCTCCCAGCTTATGATTGCGCTCCCGGGTTCAGAGCTGATTATCCTGAAATTAGTTTGCTCCCAGGCTGCAGCCATAATTGCTACTCCCTCACCTGCTTCACCCCATAAAGATTCGCCGTTTTCATTAATTCGCTGCACATAAATGTTCCGCGAGATATGTCGTCCCACATTTCTGCCATCAACCCAGGCAATAAAAGCTCCTCCGTTACCATCCGAACATAGACGCGGAGATTCCTGAGAAAAGATGTTATCGCAGATAATTACTCCATCATCCCACAATGGTTCTCCTGCGGGAGTAACTCTTTGAGCGTAGATATCCTTATTTCCTTGCCTTCTATCATCCTCCCAGACTAATATCATTCCTCCGTCATCATCAGAAAGCGCTTTATGCCTGTTTTGTCGACCAACCTCTTCAACAATGAATGCTCCATTCTCCACCCAGTCAGGATCAGGTTCTCCATTTGGCTGGATGTGCATCCCATATATATTTCCCGCATCGCCGCCTCGCTGATCTCTCCAGGCAATGAGACACCCCCCATTTCCATCATCAATGATTGAGGAGTTTTCCTGGATACCTTGAAATACGCAAACAGGAACTCCAATGCCGGGTTCACCCCAAAGTATATCACCGTTCGAGTTGACCTTTGTGCAATAAATATCGCTAAGCAATTGCCCCTGCATTTCAGGCACGATTCTTTCCCAGGTCACAAACCAGCCTCCGTCAACGCAGGATACAACAATTGGATTCTCCTGACGAACAGGACTGGATGTGATTTGTAAACCATTTTCCAGAAACCGCGGTTCACCTTCAGCATCATATACCTGAAGAAATATGTTGCGTTCACCCTGGCGAGTGTCACTCCAGGCTACTGCTGCCTCTCCGGCAAATTCACCTTCTGATTGATAGGCGCTTGATCTATACCACTCAACGTGATGTCCTTGCCGTACAGCAACACCATCCGCGGGTTCCCATCTGCGGAAATCCTGTGCCCACAAGAGTGAGCAAGTAAAAAGTAAGCAAGTAAGCAATGCTACGGAAAAGTTTTTCATGATCCTACTCCTTTGGATTATTTCACAACAGCCAGTTTGCGGGTGGCCGTACGATTTCCTGTTGTCAATCTAACTATGTAAAGACCTGAGTTAAGTTTATCAGCTGAAATTGGCAATGTGTAGGATCCTCTATCCTGTGTTCCGTCCAGTAAAGTCATAACCTCACGCCCATGCAGATCATAAATTGTTAAATTAATCAAACCCATGTGGAACAGTGTGTAGTTAATCGTTGATGTTGAGTTAAACGGATTTGGAAATGGGTTTTGCAGTATGAATCCTGTCGGTTGTATAACGACCTGATCTGGCACAGAAACCATCCCATCATCGAGAGCCTGGATGAAGATGTTGGATAATTCCTCCATTCCGGTGGCTCGTTTATCCTCCCATACGACTGCAATACCTTCATCTCCAGAGTCATTGATTAATGCAGCTTTTGGTATCTGTTGCCTGTGTGTTGCCCCGCAAACTAACAGTCCGTTTTCTGACCAACCATCAAATGGAACTCCATCGGTAGTCAAATGTGTTCCGTAAATATCACTCCAGACTCCACCACGGTAATCCTCCCAAACGAGCCAGATGCCATTGTTTCCGTCGGTTGTAATTGCTGGCAACCTTTGGTCCCCTGCTGATCTACACACCGGAATTCCATTGTCTATCGGTTCGTCATCTACCCGGAATAAAATGTCTGGTTCACCCCTGTTATTTGCTTGCGATGAAAGTTTTTGCATATATAAATCGGTACCTTCAAAGTTGCGAAAATCCTCCCAGGCAACCCAGATATTATTGTCCGCTCCCACAGAAACAGTCGGTCTGCCTGGATAAAAATCGTTTGTGCAGATCATATAACCAGAAGGGAATTGATCCCATCTGAAACTTCCATCATTATTTATGAACTGACCCAATATATAGAAGTCATCCACTTGTTCATCCCTCCAGACAACGACATATCCCTCTTCATGTCGGGCAATTGCGCATTCTCTTCTATTCCCAGCTTCATTACTGACCAATCTGTTCTCACCCCACAGTAGTTCGTGATTTTCATTAACTCGCTGAATCCAAAGGTTACGAGAACCGTCCCTTATTGAGGTTCTCCACAAAACCATTGTCCCCCCCTCACCATCGGGAGTTAAGGATTCTACGGAATCATCAATATTGTTGCTGGTCAGTAAGAAACCCTCATCATCCCACAATCTGTTTCCAGCTTCGTCCAACCGTTGCATATAGATATCAAAGTCCTCGTCATTGGTAGGGTACCGATAAGCAATAATTGCCCCACCTGCGCCATCGCTACAGATGAAGGGTCGTTCTTGATCAAAAGCCATATCAGCACATTTTACTCCTTCTTCGCCCCACAGAATCTCACCCTCCCAGCTAATTTTCTGGGCATAAGTGGAGTATGATTGGCCGCGCCTGTGATCCTCCCAGACGACGATTATCGCATCGTCGCTCGATTGTTCCGCTTGTATACTTAACACACCACCATTTATCTCAGGTGACAGGAGAGGAATGCCATTAGTCGGCAGCTGAATTTCAGGGTTATTTTCTCCATTGCAACATATCTGGATATATGGAAATTGCCCATTGCTACTAAACCTGCCATCAAGCCAAACAATTGCCAGGTCCCCGTTACCACGAGATAGCATAATGTGATTAAGCGCGTTCTGTGACATTCCCAAAACAACGATCACCCCGGCTTCATCCCATAGACTTTCACCATTTTCGTTAAGCCTTTGACCACGAATTTCATTCCCGCCTGTTCTGAAATCACTCCAGATTAACAGGGTATGTCCATCTGAGTTGGGAAGAACCACCGGTAAACTCTGAAGACCCGGAGCATCGGAAACAACAACCCCGCTTTCTCCCCACAACCTCTCACCTTCAGCATTAAACCATTGCGCTCTTATATCAATTTCAGGAAAACCATTCTCGCTCTCAGCTTGCCAAACAACCTTAAAACCACCATTTCCATCCGGACAGATCCCCGGTTGAAATTGATCGAATTCATCTATTATGACAGCCAACCCATCCTCAGGCTCCCATTCGAAAAACATATCATCCTCACCTGAAACCCGCATGGCATAAATGTCAACATGAGCTCCATCCAGCCTCCTATCCTCCCATATAACGATGGCACTCCCCGGTTCAGAATTGAAAATTCGTGGGTTTGTCTGCTCTTCTTCAACGGTACAAAGCGGAATCCCTTCACCTGGTTCTCCCCAATGAGATTCACCGTTATGACTGATGCGTTGAATGTAAATATCCTGATTACTTTCATTTGCATTTCTGTTATCGACCCAGACAATGAAGGCACCTCCATTACCATCGGTACAGAGACGTGGAGTTTCCTGTGATGCCTCGTGATTACAAACCTGCGACCCCTCCCCCCACAGAAGTTCACCCTGAGGGCTTATTCTCTGTGCCCATACATTGAAGTCCCCACCTAATCTTCCGTCCTTCCAACTGATTATCATACCCCCATCACCATCCGAAACCGCCTCGTGATTCACCTGTGCACCAGGCACACTTACAACTGCGACACCATTTTCCGTCCAGTCCGGATCGATCCTGCCATCAGACAGGACGTGCATTGCGTAAATATCTCCAGCATCTCCGCGGTGTCGATGGTCCCTCCAGGCGACAATGCAGCCACCGTCAGCATCCTCGACTATGACCGGAGCTTCCTGAACACTCGGAGCACTACCTATCGGCAATCCGATGTTTTCCTCACCCCACAGCATTTCACCCTCAGCATTGACCTTGGTACAATAGATATTGCCTAATGTATCGGAACGGAATTCCACCCAGGCAACAAACCAGCCACCATCCGAACAAGCCGCTATAACTGGTTCCTCCTGCCGATTATCTCCATCCACAACCTGTAGTCCATTTTCTGGAAATTTGGTTTCCCCCTCAGCATCCATAACTTGAATGAAAACACCCCGGTCTCCATTGCGGCAATCACTCCATGTTATGCCAGCTTCTCCGGGAAGTTCGCCATCAAGACGGTATGCACCCGAACGGAACCACTCGACATGATGTCCTTGCCGTACGGCGATACCGTCCGCCGGTTCCCAGCTACGGAAATCCTGGGAGAAAGCGAGTGAACAGGATATCATGTGAGCAAGTAAGCAGGTAAGAAATACTACGGAAAAATTCTTCACAATGGGCTCCTTTTGATTCATCACTGCAAATAATGCAGGTTGCGAATTGATATTTTCAGTCAGATGTTGCCCTGACTTGGGGGGAGATTTGTATTCTTATTTAATGACTTGTACAAATTCATATGGATTAGCGAAACATGCCTTTTCTAGTCATCTAATCATCATAATATCAATATAATAAATGCAATCGAACAAGGGCACGTAGCAACGTGCCACTACATTTGAACGCCACCATCTATTTAACTAAAACGACCTTCCGTACACTCGTAAATTCAGCACTTTCTATCCTTATCAAATAGATTCCTGCAACATTTGTACCAGCTCTCCAGACAGTTGAATGGTGACCTGCAAGCTGAGTGCCATTAACCAATGAGGCAACCTCGCGTCCTGTTATATCAAAAATCTGAATGGAAACCTCACCGGGAGTCGGCAATTGGTAACTGATTTTAGTTGTTGAGTTAAATGGATTGGGATAGGGCTTGAACAGCTCAAATTGGATTGGAAAAGTAACCTGTTCCTGAATCTCATCTGGAGCAATAACCGTAATTTCCCATGCAATTGAGTCTTCGACATCCCGTGCCCGGACATTAACAGTCATATCGAATAAACCCGTATCTTGAAAAACGACGAAAGCTGATTCGACCTCACTGACTATGTCCTCTCCCAGCCTCCATAAATATGTTAAGGATGTGTCACCAGGTAATCCGGCTTCAACCTGAAAGTTAATGTCATCATTCACCTCGACGCTCAACTCGAAATCTTGAGGAGACCAGTCGGAGATTAGCGGTACAACAATTATCTCCCAGCCGGTTGAAACTGTCCAGTTATTATCTGAGACATAGACAGTTAGGTCCAAAGTATCAAGCTCAGGATAGAATAGAGAGACTCGATCTTCATCTACATCTAATGTGTCACCTTCCGTTACCCAATGATAAACTAAATCAGCGCCCTCAGGATCTATTGCTGTAACTGAAAAAGTTTGCCAACCTCCGCGCGGTACGCGCCAGATAGAATCGGCAGGTGTTTTAAGTAATATCCGGGGTGGTAGATCAGCTGCAGCAAGCTTGAGAAACCAGCCCTGGTCATTAACGAATCGTCCCTCACGTATATCAACTGTCCCGGCAATCGTGACGCCACCATCATCATCGAGCACTGCAGACTGGAAGATTGCCCCACCATCATCGAGATTGTGCATTCGTCCCCATTCGAGGTTTCCGGCATTATCTGTACCGAAGCAATATGCAAGATGAATGTTCCGTCCATTACCATATCCCACGGCTGTTATCCCTTCATCCGGTCCAATAACACAATCATAAGCATGGGTATTTAAATCATCATGCTCATATTCTGTGAGCCACTGCTGATTGCCTTCCTGATTAATTCGGAGCAATGCTGCATTAAAATCAGGCCACCCGGGACCTCTTTCTCCAGACAACATCCACCCTGCCTGATTGGGATATGCTTTGATAGCATAGGCGGTTTCGTCTAATTCGTTACCATAAGTTTCTGACTGTAACTCTTCCCCATCCGAATTAATTCGGACAAACCAGAAATCTTTATCATCACCTCCAACGCTACTGGAGCTTCCGCACAAAACATATCCAATATTTGTCGCGGTGATGTCCCTGAATTCCTCAGTTCCGTTTCCGCCGTATAATTGCTCCCAGATAATGTCACCATTCGCCGAAATCTTAACTATATATCCCTGATTACCACTCTCTTCCGTCCGGGCAAATCCTGCCAGGTAGAACTCGTTATTACTGCTGCCGATCACGGCATAACACAGTGACCTGTCGAAATCACCATAGGTTCTCTGCCACATTAAATTGCCGTTCGGATCGGTTCTTAGTGCTCCGAATCCATAACCTCGATTTGAATCCCAATTTCCGCCAATCAGATAGCCTCCATCCTCGGTTTGGCTGAGATCATGACCTGTCCAACCTGCCTCGCCTTCACCATAAGTTGATTCAAATTCCAACTGCCCTTCCGGGTCCGTTTTAACTAAATAAAGAAAGTTAATGATATCAGGCATCCGGTAACCGGTGAATGCCCAACCATCATCTTCTGTCCTGATATGTGAATTGAATTCATCCGGACAATCAATTCCATAGAATCTCTGCCACTCAACCTCAGGTTGCGCGTATATTCGCCCTACTGACATTAATAACAGAAGCGAGATTAAACTGATTCGAAACATGATCTGATATCCATTGTTTTTGACTACTTTACCAGCACAATTTTGTGAGTTTCTAGACTTGTTCCATGTTTTATATGCAGGAAATACAATCCGGGTGCGAGTCCTTCAGCGTTCCAGGTTTTTGTCAGGCTCCCCCACGAATCATCAGTGCTTGGTTGCTAATCCAGCAAGGGCACGTGGCGACGTGCCCCTACCGCGCCACAGCAACTTGCGTTATTTCAACAAGATAACCTTGCTGATTCCCCTGTTATATCCAGAAACAACTTCGATCATGTATACCCCAGCCTGTAGCCCCTCTGCATTCCAGTTGATCTCGTGCAATCCAACTTGTCTGTACTCGTTGGCGATGGTCGCAACTGGACGTCCCGTAAGATCATATGCTGTTACTGTCACCTTTCCTGAGAGAGGTAATGCGAAACTGATATTTGTCTCGGCGTTAAACGGGTTGGGATAGTTTTGGAACATAGAGAACGTTGTCGGAATTTCGGGATCATCTATTACACCAGATGCTGGAGGAATGTTTAGAATGAACCTCTCCCGGCATTCGACAAATCCACTGTCATCATGAGCCTCAACCCACCAGATCAATTCTGAAGGAATATCTTCGGGTCTTCTACTAAGGCTGTCGAGTATGTTTAGGATTGGAATCCGAGGACTACGGTTAATTCGTAACCCCTCTATCTGATGTTCCCACCCATCATCGGCATAGTTTAAAAACAATTTATAGGTTATCTCATCCGTTTCCCAGCGGTTCTGCAGTGCCAATTGCCAGATGAAAACGACAGAAGCTTCCTCTAACATTGATTCATCTGAAGGTGTCTGTAAAATGAATGGATCGGGTAAATCATTAAGAGGGTCTATAGTCAAATGAATGATGTTCTCCGCAACCCCTCCAAATTGATCATCGCAGAGTACAATACAATCAACCGGATCTGTCCAGTAGTCAAGCTGTGGGTGTACGTACAGCATGGATGATTCGCGTATTTCGAAAGTCAGATATTGACGGTCAACAAATGAAAAAACAAGATCATCTCCATCCGGATCAGTGAACATCTCGCTTAAATCTACCAGGAATGTCCAGGCGACATCCTCGGATATTGTAAAGGATTGCTCCTCATCCGGTTGAGGTGGTCTGTTTGCACCTATTCCCCGTAAGCCTACGATAACTATCGGATCATCCGGGTCGTTGCTGGCGACTCTCAAGGCAACGGCATATTCTCCCCTTTCTTGAGGTGCAAAGGATATTGCGGTGACTTCTTCCTCATCAGGCTGCACCGTAAAATTCACATTTTCACGCATTATGCTGAATGGTGAATCTTCCTGATTAATAGTCAATGTGACATTCAATTCTTCTTCACCAGTATTACCGATAATTACTGGTAGCGTTCGCGAATCTCCGACCTCGAGGGTTTCGAAATCGATTAAATCTGTATTCACTGATATGTCGGGATAGTTGTGATGAAAATAGTACATTCCCATATCCGCTCGTGTTCCATCCGGGTCAGGATCAATATTCGGGTGTCCTGTGTTTATGCAAGGTGACTTTGACTCATCATTCTCTGGGAAGTTATCCCAGGTCAGGTGATAATCCCCTTCATCTGGATTTGCAAACAAGGGATCTTCATCAATCGCTCCAGTTCCCCAGGTGACTTCACCGTTGTTATTGGATTCAATAGCGTCCTCCCCACCCTCAACATTACTATAGGTCATGGTTATTGAGCTCGCGTCTTCCGCCTCATTAAAACTTATCTCTTGAGGCTGATTTCCCCAGAGTATGCAGTCCCTGATAACTGGATTCGTCCCATCATGGCAATAAAAGGCACCACCATCCTGTTCAGCAGTATTTCCAACAAATGTCACATGGTAAAATGTTGGGACGGACACATTGTTCGGCGTCCCCGAGATAAATATACCTCCACCGAGTGATTGTGTTGAGTTTCCTGCTATTAGCATTCTTTCAAAACCCGGACGCGGACCATCTATATAGATTCCACCGCCATTACCACCGGACTGATTAGCAGATATTATTACTCTGCTGACAGCAATATTCCCATTGGCATATAATCCGCCACCCTCTCCCTCACAAGAATTGCTGTCGATAGTAACATCAACGAGTCTCATGTTACCCTGCGAGAACAAACCTCCACCATTATTGTCGGAAGTGTTGTTGGATATTTCACTTTCGTGCAGCTCAGGACGTCCCCGCGAAAAACTCGCCAATCCTCCACCCCGATTGACAGATCTGTTATTCGTAATCACAAGATTGTTCATAACCGGGCTTGCCGCTCCCATTAGGGTTATGCCACCACCATATCCGGCGGATATGTTGCTGGTGATCCATACATCACGAATCGCAGGATTACCATCCTCGACAAGAATCCCACCTCCTCGAGCTCCCGAGTTCTCGGTGATAACAAGATTCCGCAAGCTTGGGCTTGTACTGCTGCACGTAATCCCACCCCCACTACGGGCATTGTCTTCTCCACCGGTTATGGTGAAACCATCGAGAACAGTGCTGTTGCGAACATCACCGCTGTACGTGATAACAACACCACCTTGAGCTCCGTCGATTACTACTGTTGATGGATCTTCAGGATTGCCAATTATATCAACATCAAGATTTGCAATGGTGAGTATCTCTTCGTACCGACCAGCAGAAACCCGAATTTCGTCTCCATCACGTGCCGCATCGATAGCTGCCTGAATAGTATCAAAATCATCGGGGACGTTGTGAACCTCGGCAGTTGCTGAACCGTACGTTAAAAATACTGATATCAGAACAGTAAAAATAAAACAAATTGTTCTCATGGTTTTCTCTAATTTTGTATGAATCAAAATTTCGACAGATGGATTTTCCCGTTCTCCCAAGTCTCAAGGGAGCGCGGATATATCATTCTGCATTAAAATATACATTCCCAACATCGTACGGGCACATCGACGCGTGCCCTTTCCCAATTTCCTGCAAAATGTAGTGTAATATATATTGTCATACCACAAACATGGGCGCATGCCATGCGCCGCAATGGATAATTGATGCTGTGTTGCCAATCCAACAGGGGCACGTCGCCATGTGCCCATAAAGATCGGTAACAACTCTAATTACTTCAACAAGATAACCTTATTAATGCCTCGTGCATTCCCTGCTACAACCTGAACGATGTACATACCCGCTTGAAGTCCTTCTGCATTCCAGTTTATCTGATGTGTTCCTGCCAGATGGTAGCCAGAAGCGATAACCGCAATCGGTCGACCAGCCAAATCAAATGCTGTTATTGAAACCATTCCCGATATCGGCAAATCAAAGCTGATTTTTGTTTCAGCGTTAAATGGGTTGGGATAATTCTGGTACACGAAAAAAGTAGTCGGTGTTTCAGGATCACCTTCCACCCCTGAGGATGGAGGGATGTACATTAAGAACCTCTCTCTGCATTCAACAAATCCACTATCGTCGCGGGTTTCCACCCACCAATCCAGCATTGTATCATGATCACTGCCTCTAACATCGAGGCTATCAAAGATTGTTATTAATGGAATCCCTGGACTACGGTTTATGTTGATGTCTTCAATCTGATACTCCCATTGGTCCCACTCCAGATCGAAATGAATAGTATAAGATACCTCATCTATCTCCCAACGATTCTGCAACGCTACCTGCCAGGTGAAAACAACAAGTGAATCATCTTCATCTAATCCGGATTCATTTTCGGGTGTCTCGAGGCTGAACGGTTCAGGCAGATCATTGAGCGGATCAATTATCAGGTGTAAAACATTATCTGCCACCCCCCCAAACTGATCATTACAGTGAACGGGAATGTCTATTTGCTGAGTCCAGTAATCCTCTTGTGGACGGACGAATAACATGGATGATTCACGCAATTCAAAGGTCAGAAATTCTCGGTCTTCATATGTGAAATTTAGATCATCTCCATCTGGATCAATGAACATATCATTTAAATCTAGAAGGAATGTCATGTCCGAATCTTCAGTCAGGATGACAAATCTGTCCTCTTCGGGTTGAGGCTGCTGGTTTGCACCTTCTCCAAATAGAGTGACAATCACCAGAGGATCTCTGGGATCGTTATTTTCGATTCTAACCTCAGCGTCAAACTCCCCTCGATTTGGAGGTGCAAAAGAGACCGCAACAACTTCTTCCTCTCCGGGTTGAATAAGGATGTCCATATTTTCACGTTCAATTGCGAAAGGTGCATCTTCAGGCTCAAGGCTCAGGGTCGCGCGCAATTCTGCATCGCCTCCATTTCCAATAGTGAAGGCAAGAGTCCTTGTATCACCAACATCTACTTCTTCAAAGCTGATAACATTCGGTTGAACTGCAATGTCAGGGCGGCTCTCAGGAATCAGGAGGGTAAACCTCTCAACGCATTCTACAAACCCACTGTCATCATGCGCTTCCACCCACCATTCGACTTGAAGATCACGATCTTGACCATTTTCGTCAAGGATGGCTAAAATAGGTATTTCCGGGCTTTGGTTTTCCTCCAGACCCTCTATCTGATAGTTCCATCCATCATTTTCTATTGCTAAAAACAAACAGTAAGATACTTCATCTGTTTCCCAACGATTTTGTTCTGAAATTTCCCAATTGAAGACCACGAGCGAATCTACAAGTTCTGACTCATCTTCTGGCGTTATCAGACCGAAAGCTTCAGGCAAATCATTGAGAGGTTCAATTTCCAGATTAACAATATTTTCAGCAATCCCGCCGAATTGATCATCGCAGCGAACACGAATCTCTATCTGCTCTGCCCAGTAATCAACCTCGGGTTGCACAAACAGCCGTGAGGATTCCCGCAATTCAAAGGACATATATTGCCGATTACTAACCAAGAACTCGAGTTCATCCCTGTCCGGATCGGTAAACAATTCATTCAAATCTAAAAGAAATGTCAGATCCGAATCCTCGAGCATGGTAAAAGCTTGCTCCTCTTCGGCTTGAGGTCTGCGATTGTTCCCTTCACCATGTAGTCCGACGATTACGAGCCGGTTTTCCACATCATTGCTCTCAATGCGCAACTCGTCAGAATACTCTCCCCTTTGTTGCGGTGAAAAGGTTACCTCAGTTTCCTCCATTGCACCTGGCCGGACTACAAAACTCAACTCTTCGCGCATTATCCGGAATGGAGAATCCTCCGGGTTGATTCTCATTGTGACGACTAATTCACCTTCCCCCCTGTTCCTGATTACGACCGCAAGAGTTCTTGAGTCACCTACATCGAGTTCACCAAAGGCCAACCTATTCGGTTGTATCTCTAAATCGGGAAAGGCCTGAGAATAAAAGTACATTCCCATATCCGCTCGAGTACCATCAGTATCCGGATCAATATCAGGGTGTCCGGTGTCTATACAAGGTGACTTCGTCTCATCTTCCTCCGGAAAATTCACCCAGGTAAGGTGGTAATCCCCACCCTCTGGATTCTCAAACAGTGGATCTGCATCTATAGCTCCTACACTCCAATTTACATCACCGTTGTTGTTAGTTTCAATGGCATCTTCTCCTCCCTCAACATCGCTATAGGTAATGGCTATCGAGTTCGCATCTTCTTCCTCATTAAAGCTGACTTCCTGTGGTTGATCCCCCCAGAGTATGCAGTCCCTGACAACAGGATTTGCCCCATCATGGCAATAGAAGGCTCCCCCATCCTGTTCAGCAGTATTTCCAGCGAATGTCACATGGTAAAACGTCGGGGCGGACACATTGTTCGGTGTCCCCGAGATGAATATACCGCCGCCGAGTGATTGTGTTGAGTTTCCTGCTATTAACATTCTTTCAAAACCCGGACGTGGACCATCTATATATATTCCACCACCGTTACCACCGGCACTATTTGAGGAGATAATCACTCCGGTGACGGTAACATTACCATTAGCGTATAAACCACCACCCTCTCCCTCACACGAATTGTTGGCGATGGTGACATCAACTAGTATCATATTGCCCTGCGAGAACAGACCTCCACCATTATTGTCGGAATTATTGTTGCTGATTTCACTCCCATGCAGCTCAGGACGTCCCCGCGAAAAACTTGCAAGACCACCACCACGATTGACAGATTCGTTATTCCTAATCATAAGATTGTTCATAACCGGGCTGGCTGCTCCCATCAGGGTTATGCCACCACCATATCCGGCAGAGTTATTATTGGTGATCAATACATCACGGATAGCCGGATTCCCATCCTCGACTAAAATTCCACCGCCTCGAGCTCCTATGTTCTCCGTTACAATAAGATTTCGTAAAATTGGGCTTGTATTATTACACCTGATTCCCCCGGCAGAACGTTGATCGTCTTCGCCTCCGGTGATCGTAAATCCATCCAGAATCGTATTGTTGTCCACATCACCGCTGTAGGTGATAACAACACCACTTTGAGCTCCGTCAATTACAACCGAAGATGGATCTTCAGGATTGCCAATGATGTCAACATCAAGATTTATGATGGTGAGTATTTCTTCATACCTCCCAGCTGATACGCGGATTTCGTCCTCATCACTTGAAGCATCGATAGCAGCTTGAATAGTTTCAAAATCATCGGGGACGTTATGAACCTCTGAAAAGCTGAGGTTAGAGGATAAAAGGCAGACGAGACAGACGAGAATAAGCTTTTTCATTGTCTTTTCCTTTTTGGGAATGGGGGGGGGTTAATAAGTCTTGCTCTTTTAATTTAACCTTTACGTTGATAAAAATCAAGTTTGTATAGCTACACCTTGACTAAACGTTTGACAGGATTTAATTTAAGTCTTGTAAATTTTGTTTAATATCAGGTAAAGACCATGTCTTCAGGAAAAGGGCATATACTGTTCGGATTAATCTGCATTTTTGGATCGATTTTTTTAATCTCGAACTATTTTTTCAAACCAACGATCCAGGATATTGTTTTCTATATTGTCGTCGGACTACTCTTTGCACTTTGGCCTGATGTTGACACAAAGTCTATTGGTCAAAAGGTATTCTACACGATGTTTCTGATTATGGACGTATATCTGATTTGGAAACAGGAGTTCAGAACAGCGGCTTATTTTGGGTTGATCATTATTCTGCCCGTTCTGGCAAAACACCGCGGATGGACCCACAGCCGTTTGGCAATGATAATCGTACCTCTCCCAATTCTCCTGTATCCAATCTGGCAGACAGGAACCCCCGATTTTTCAAATCTGCCGTTGTATGCGATAGCTGTTACAGGATACTTTTCGCATTTGCTGATTGATGGGAAGATATTTTAATTTTAACATATAATTAGGTAGTCCTGAATGCGATGTCCCTTACAGATAATCCAACTGGAACTGCTGCAAAGAATACACCGACGGATGGTCGAACAGAATTTCCGAGCACCTGAATCAGAAGAGTTGAGAGTACCTATCCTCCCTTCTTCCTTAGAAATGGCCGCAAAAAAAATCAGGCAGAGACGAGCGAATGGCTTGTCCCTGCCTGTTTAAGTTCAAATTCCAGTCAATCGGTAGTGGTCTATTCAGACGGCTCAATATTAAAGGCGCGACGCATTGTCAGAACACCATGTTCTAACTGATCTACCTTTAGATCCCACCTGCCAGTTACAGCATCAACAGGAATATCAAAATCAATGGTCATGGATTCATCATCAATGACATTCAAGACAACTGCGTGGATTTCACCACTTGGATCTTCAAGCCAAACTGCCATAGCGTCCAATACAAAGGTGAAATGAGTCTGATAACCAACAAGCTCAACGGTCAGACTTTCACCCTGCATTGCATGATTGGGGATGACCTCGGTGATTTCCTCTAAGATCAGGACAATTTCTATCTCATTTGACCAATCGGAGTTCCCGCCACTGTTGAAGGCCTGAATCCGATACAAGTAAGTGCTTTCAGGATTTAAAGCGTTGTTTTCAAACATCTCGACATTAGCTCCGACGGTCGCCGCCAGCACCCAGATGCCTCCGAGTTCTTTTCGCTCGATTACAAATCCTGACTCATTGTCAGCATTGTCTGTCCAGGTCAGGGTAATTTCGTCTCTATCTGTAACTTCACCTGCCAGATCGGATGGAGCCAGAGGAAGGGTGTCAAAAGTCCTTGCACTCAATTCTTCAGTATAATCTGACATTGAGTTTGAGCTTATTGCACTCATCCTGTAAAAATATGTCGTGATCCGGTCTAGTCCAGCATCCTCATGGGTATCAACATCCGGCAGAGTGGTGCCAACTATTTCCCAGTCCTCGAGATCTGTTGCCCGTCTTTCAATCTGGAAACCGTCCTCTGATTCTGAGTTATCAACCCAGTAAAGTCTCACAGCACTGTCAGAGACAGGTGCAATACGAAATTCCTGTGGCATAACGAGCGTGTGGACGATTATTTCATTTGTGGGATTGGATATACTTCTGTCTCCAAAGGCCAGGACTCGATAAGTGTAAGTCATGTTACCGACAACTTGATTATCAATGAAGGTTCTCTCTCCAACAATCAAATCAGCGATGTTAATCCATTCCTCTTCACCATCGATAAGTTTTTGAACTCTGTAACCATTTTCCCGGTTATCCGACCCATTATCCCAATCTAATTGAACACGGGTTGAAGTTAAGCCAAATGCTTCAAATGCGGCTGGTGCGCCGAGAGTTGTTATTGAGATGGGATCGTTCGGAACTGAACTTCCATAGAAATTAAATGCCCACACTCGATAACTATAAGTCGTGTTCGGCATAAGGCCGGGATCTAAGTATGTGGTATCATTATCTCCGACAGTCCCTATCACTTCCCAATCACCACCCTCAATGCTCCGGGAAACTTTGAAGCCATCCTCATTAGTTGATAAATCTTCCCAACTTATCAGAGCTTCATTTGAGCTGACAGCATTTACTTTTAGTTGGGTATACCCCGCAGGTAAACCAGGAGTTGGAACAGATATGTCATCTGAAGGCTCAGAGTTTCCACCAGTACTGAAAGCCGTTATCTGGTAATAGAACTGCCTATCAAAAAACAGATCTAAAGTATCTCTGTAGAATTCAACATCCACATCAACGGTATCAAGTACCTCCCAGGGAAGCATGCGGTCGCCCCTGCGATCGATTCTAAATCCTGATTCGAATTCAGAATTATCTACCCAGTAAAGTCTTATCTCACCAGGATCAGCACCTTCTCCGCGTAACTCTGTAGGGGCATCCGGAGGCCAATGAAGCGATGTAACCTGAAGCTCATTGGATGGATCGGATTCACCACCATTGTTGAAGCCAATTATCCGATATGTATATGTTTCGCCCGGTTCAATTCCAGTGGTATCGGTGTATGCAACTTCGTCAGTATCAACAGTGTCTATTGTTGCCCATTCCAGACCACCTGACATTCGGTCAACACGGTAACCATCTTCATTGAAGGCGTTATCAATCCATCTTATGTGGATAAAAGTTTGAGTGAACTCAACAACGTCCAGATCAGTGACGATCTCAGGTGGATTATGCAGGGTTGTAGTAGAGGCAATATTGCTGAACAAACTGCCCCCGCTTTCATTGATAGCCCTGACTTGATAATAATATGTGGTGTTGGGAATCTTATCCGTTAATGTCACAGAAACCATTGTGGAATCTGTTTCAAAATCAACAGCAGCATCTACGCTAACTAAAAAACGGAAAATACCGTCATCAGCTATCATTTCGTGAATTTCAAATGCCTCTTCATTCACCGATAAGTCCATCCACTCCAAAAATATTTCTGAGGAGGAGAGCACCTGAGCGGTTAAATCACCTGGTGAATCCGGCTCATATATGAATGGCGGCGGCAAAGGTGGATCTGAACATCCAAGTTGAAAAATGGACAAAATACCCGCCAGGACGATGATCGTCGCTACCAGATAAACCCCTTTCTTCATAATTTTCTCCTGATTGAACTTTTCAAACGGTGAACAGGGAAGGCAACATGTTCCAAAGGTAGAGTAACCAAAGTTGGTTTTTAATTCCCTTTACATTCATTCTTGAAGTATACTATATAAAATGCCCGAATTCAACTCACTTTGTACTACAACCAGTTTTTTTTGTTGATTATTTTCAAAAGGCATTGAGTAGGACCGCTCAAAACACCTTGACATGCTTGATTTGGTCACAAGATAGCACAAATTTGTTGCCAACTAAACGTATATTTAATACGTGTAAAACTATGTCAAAACCATTTACCGGAGTAAACGTGGAAAAACTGACCATAAAAATCGAAGGTATGAGCTGTGGTGGCTGTGAGAAAACCATTGAATCCGTTCTTGTTAAAGTTAATGGAATCGCATCTGTAAAGGCCGATCACGTTTCAAAAACCGCCACCTTAGAATACCAGAACGAAGCTCCATCGCAGGAGCTTTTGAATACCTTAATCAGTAGAGTTGGTTTCAAACTCATTGATTAAGTTAAAAAAAAGTGTTTTATCCGGGTGGTAAGATAAGCTGCTGCCCGGGTTTGATCTTGCTGCCACTGCCCATTCCATTTATTTTCTTTATCTCCCGAATACTTGTCTTGTGGTCATGTGCAATATCCCAGAGCGTATCACCCCTTTTCACAACGTAAATCTTGGCATTGGCTTGATTATCCTGCTTTTCACTTTCAATTATTGCGGCGGATTTACCCGCATTTTTAGCAGTGCTTTTAAATTTCAACCTCTGACCAATTTTAATCCTGTTCTGGTTCCTGATTCCGTTGATGCTTTTGAGAACGCTAACCGAAATGTTTAGTTTTTTTGAAATTCCACTAAGATTATCTCCGGATCTAACAACGTAATAATCAAATTCCCCAGCAACTTCATCTTTTTGAACTACCGCTGCCGGCGTAGGAGTAGTTGATCGTGAAGGGATTGTCAGAATATCACCCGAACGTATTCGCCCTTTCCGTGAGAGGTTGTTTGTTCTGAGTAACTCTTTGAGAGAAACGTCGTAATATCTAGCAATATCCCAGGCTGTCTCACCTGCTAAGACTTTGTGAGTGGCAGGATTTGGTCCCTGAAACTTTGAGCCGGACAATTCACTTTTGCCGCTTGCATAGAGCGGTCTAACCCAAATTGTTAATTTCTGTCCGGGGTGAATAAATCTTTTATTATAAAGTTTATTCCACTTTCTTATCGCTCCAACCGTGGTGCCATACCGTCGCGCAATTGTTGATAGATTATCCCCTCTCCTGACTGTATAGACAACCTTATCCCTATCAGCTGTTGAGGGGGTCGAAAGTTCAGAGATAGAAGCTGATTTATTATGTTGCCTGTACTGGTCAGAAGGGACAGGAATATTCAGTACCTTTCCCGCTCTGATACTATGACGATTGCGAATTTTATTCTCCGGAACATCGCAAATTGCTCTAACAGTGGTACCGTAGGATCTCGCAATCGTAGACAGAGCTTCGCCTGAGCGGACTTTATGTCTGACCCATCTCCTCCGTTCGGATGGAGGCAGACTCTTCAAATCTTTGGCAATATCAACATTTGATCCAGCTGGCAGTCTCACCCATAACTCATCTAAATCAGGAGGCGTACACCATCTTGTTATCGCAGGATTTAGTGTACTGATTTGCTTCTCAGTCGTTCCTGCAAATTTTGCGATCTGCTCCAGATCCACGCATTCTGTGATCAGGACAGAATCTACCGGTTCAAATGCTCTGAACTCCGGCTCCTTAAAGCCATATTTAGTCGGATTTTTCGCGATTATTGCCGCTGCAATATAGGTTGGAACATAGTTCCGCGTCTGTCTCGGCAGACGCTTCAGTTTCCAGAAATCTTTAGTTTTATATGTTCTGGTATGGCGTCTGACTTTTCCTTCCCCGCAGTTATAGGATGCCATCGCCAGATACCAATCATCAAACTCTGTATATAAGGTGCGTAAATACTTCATTGAAGCTCTGGTTGCCTTTTCCGGGTCTCTACGTTCATCATACCACCAACCAACCTTCAGTCCGAATATCCTGCCTGTGGAAGATATGAATTGCCATATTCCGGATGCGTGTGCATAGGAATAGGCATTTGTTTTAAAACCAGACTCAATCATTGCCAGATAAACTAAATCCTCGGGCATCCCTTCTTCGCGCAAGATCGACTTCAAATATGGTATCCAGAGATTTCCCCTCTCCAACCAGATGGAAAATACCTTACGTCCTTTGCCCTGGAAAAACTTTAATGCATTTTCAACTTTCTTGTTTGTAACCAGTGGTATTGCGGGCAGGGAAACGACATTGTCCAGAAGAGATTGAATCGCTGTCGAATCATAAGTAACCTCAGGTTGCTCGATTTTCTCTAATTCAACCTGAAGAGTATCTGTTCCGACAGAAATTGTGTCAACTGCAGTTTCGTCATCACTTTCAGCTTCACTTATACCTGCAAGAATCGCCTCATGCGGGCTTTCCTGCGGGAGCACTTCAACTCCGGAGACATATTCGGTATAAAAATTATTTATTTCGAGAACCAGATCCTGATAATAGCCAAGATAGGGATCAACCTCATCTCGCGTAATATCCGACAGCGCAACTTTTGCAAGTGCGAACCAGTACCCCGCCATTGCGAACTGCTCAGCATCCAGCATGTTTGTCGCTATTTCAATTAACTGTGCAGATGAATCAAGTTTTTCGATTACCGTTAATTGCTCAAGTTCTGCATTACTGAAAGGATTCTGGAGCTCAACATTCTTGATTTGTTCAGGAACCTCTTCTTTAGAATCAACTTGATCCCCTACTTCACCGTCTGAGCTGGCTTGAGTTCGTCCACCAAATCCTGTGGTTGAGCAACCACTGGAGAGTAACAAAATAACAATAAAAATGTATGTAAAAATCTCAGTTCTGTTTACCATTTAAAAGTACAAAAACTCGTTAAAAAATCTTGAAAAATTGTAGTTTGCCGTCGGGAATCAAAAGAATAAAATTAGTTTGAAAATCAGCAATCTTTAATGTACAAGAAAATTAAATAGAATAACAAGTTAATTATCATCTAATGTTATAAAATAGCATCAATTAGTTCTGCACATGTCTAACAAATCGGTAAGAAACATATTTGGGACTGAGGTCAATCAAGATCACACTTATATGACATTGACTTATCTGAAGCGATATCTTATATTTATACGGAGATTTAGATTCTACAGATATTTAACACTGGCACAAAAGTGAAACAAGTCATTGACATTACTCCAAAACAACAGACCATACTGCTCATAGTAATTCTTTCGGCCTCAATGTTGTTGGCATTTCACCATAACGGACAAATCGATGACGCTTTCATTTCGTACCGATATGCTCAGAATCTGGTCGAAGGACATGGGCTGGTTTGGAATCCAGGAGAATATGTTGAGGGATATTCAAACTACCTATGGGTGCTGCTTCTGGCAATGGGATTGAAGTTTGGAATAGCACCTGAAAATTTCAGTTTTTTCCTCGCAATGCCTTTTCACCTGATTGGTTTGATATTTACCTATCTTCTCGCCAGAAAGATGTTAATCGGGGGAAAAGAGAAATCTGCAGGTGAACATTTACCAGACAACAATGGAATAAACCCAAATATATGGCCACTATTAGTACTGCTCTGGGTTGGGACAAATCACTCTCTGGCTGCATTTGCGAAGAGTGGATTGGAGACATCACTCCAATTCATGCTCTTTACTATTATCGCCTACGTCGTCTCAGCTTCTGTTCAGGAAGGTTGGAGTATCAAGCAGATAATAATCACAAGTTTGCTGTTGAATATTGCCTTACTCACTCGACCTGATTCCATAATCCTGATAATCGTAGTCGGATGGATTTTCCACAAATCTCATATAATCAAATTTCCAAAAGACGCAAAAGCGAAAGATGCCGGGGCAAAAAGAATGTTGGATTTATCCCTGTTCAATTTGCCCTTTTTGTTGCTGTTTGTTACCTATTTTTTGTGGAAGGCTAAATTTTACGGGTCATTTTTACCAAATTCAGCAACGGTGAAACTTGGTGGAGTTGGTCACTTCGACTATGGTCTATATTATCTGTATCTATTTACGATATGTCACCTTCTGGCTCCATTTGTTATAATGGCAATTTGGCGTGGTCGCTGGCTGCTCAGGACCAACGTTCAGGTTGGTGGTCTGGCCTTGTTCACCTTGATCTGGGCTGGTTATATTGTTTATGTCGGCGGCGATTTCATGGAGTTCCGTTTTATGGTTCCGGTATTGCCATTAATGGGAATTGTTATAGTTTACGTTCTCACCAGGTCGATAAAGAATCCCGCAATTTTAACCGCTCTTGCTGCCCTACTTTTGATTGGCAATGTGAACAGCAGATTCACTCTGGAGAAAACGGTTCAAGGGTACGGAATAGAAAAAGCTGAGAGTCTCGTGAGTCACGTTTCAGGTGAAGTGCAAAATTGGACAGGAATCGGCAAGAAATTGGGTGAGATGTTTGAGGGAACAGATGTAAGTATTGCGGTCGGTGCAGCTGGCGCAATCCCCTACTATTCTGGATTAAGGGCAATTGATTTTTTGGGTTTGTGTGATGCTGAAATCCCTAAAATTGGCGAAAAATTCACAATCGTTCCGGGACATCGCATAATTGCACCTATTGAATATCTGGTAAACCGTAAAGTCAATTTGATTATTGAGCCAAATAATTTCATGATGTCAAAACGGAATTTTCAATCCTGGGTACGAGTTGCTGGATGGAGGTCGATGTACAAATTGAATCTGAACGTTGATAAAATGGTTAATGGCAGTTTGATTAATGAAGCTCGCTTTCTCGCAATACCAATTGAACCTGATCACGTACTGGTAGCTTGGTACCTGACAAATCATCCGGCAATAGAGGAGGCTATCGGCAAGTACGGTCTAAACAGAATACGACTGAACCGGAGGTAACAGGGCTGTTCAGTCAGCTGAATTCCGGGTTTCAGTCTTTTCTGGGGAGCGAATGGCTGTGATTACACACAATTTATTGGTTAACATAATTCTGGTGTTGATTCGTAATATATTGATAATACTAATTCTACTTCCATATGATAATCCAAGTCAAAATTACACTTTAAGTTTTATTTTGAAGAAAGTAATCTAAAGGAATCAGAGCAAAGGCTCACCCCAATACGATTCAAGGTGATCATTCGCTTCTATCCGGATGAAGTAAATACCGGTTGCAAAATCAGTCACGTACCAGGGAATAGACTGCATTCCTGCATTCATTTTAGAAATGTGATTTTCTGCATGTTTGTTCGATTTCCTGCTTCAATTTGGACTAAATATGAACCATTGGTTATTCCAGATCCATCGATATTCAAAACATGCTTCCCTGTTGAATAAAATGTTTTCGGTCTATCCAATAGTAATCTTGCATTAATATCAAATATTTTCAAACTGACTAATTGTGGTTTATTCACTACTATAGTTATTTTGCATGCATTGTTGAACGGATTTGGGTATGGTGGCAAAACTATAAATTCTTTAGGCACTTCGTTTTCATGATCAAATACCGAATATTCAGGATCATACCAGTATGCTCCTATATCCGCACGTGTTCCATCCGGATCTTCAGGACTATCCGGATCACCAGCATCTATACACGGCGAATCAGGCAACAAACGAAAATCCAGCGTGTCGATATGCACAAAGAGGGGATCTGTCTGAATATTTGTCTCATGTATTTCAACATCAGCAAGGCCGGGGATTAGTCTATCCATTCCGTAGAAGCAGTTATACTCTATTATAGTGCTGAAGTCTTGTGACCATAAATCAAACAGATTCGTTTCCTCCTCGAATTCCGGAATGAAAACGATATTGTTGGCAAACCTGTTATCATGCCCGTCCGCGTTCTGAATAAGCAGCGCGGTGTTTTCCGGAGTGTGGTGGATATTGGTTGGATAGATAGTGTTATTCAGCACCTCAAAGCGTTCAGTTTCTCCTAAATCAACGAAACCATGAACCTCGCTTCTCCTAATCGAGAAATAATGCGCCTCCAAAACTATCAGTGCCGATCTGATATTGCAGTTTTCTACCAAAAATCTGCCATCATCCACACACCGCAAGTAACCTCCTATTTCGTTGTTTTCAATTACGGCTTCAGTGTCCAACCTCCGATTACCCCCCACTATTAGATTTCCGGCAACATGATTATCTGCGATAACTCCGGAGAAATCCTCACTGACAGAAAGATTTCCACCAATCTCATTATTAATGATTTGAGCACCAATACATCTGGGACCTCCAACTCCACGTGCAATAATGCAATTTCTAAGCTCTGTACCTCTGGTGATTCCTATTGATTCCAGATCACAATCAATTACTTTTCTCACTGAACCGGGAGCATGATACATACCACCTATACCGCCTCTTATTAAGCATCTTTCTAAATCGAGGTACCCAAGGTTCTGAATAGCACCCCCATTCCTGTCTTCTTCTATTCTTGGTCCGTATATTTCGCAGTCTTCTGCAGAAAGAGTACCCCAGTTTAGAAGGGTTCCAGTACTTTGAAATTCTCGATATACTGTTGAGATAAATACAGAGCGACTGACGTATGTTGTGCAAGCACCGTGTGCATGTAGGACTTCTCCTCCTGCAATCAGCCAGGAATTGTCAATGCTTATTGTAGCACGGTGATCAGAAGTAATAGAAAAAGACCTTCCACCATCAAAGTGGCAATAACTTAATGAAATCAGAGCAGTGGAATCGTCCGCAAGGATAGTCTTACTTGGTATTTCCGGATCGCCGTCTATTAATCTGATTGAATCCTCTTCGGTGCCTTCAGCAATAAGAACTCCTTTTACCCTTAAACCGTATTCTGCAAATATGACTTCCACCCCTGGCTCAATATTGAGTTCTTCGTTTTCAGGCACCCAAGTCGTATCGGTAACAATGTAAGGGCTGTTTTCAACTGTCCATGCACCAGACACTTCACCCTCGACTTCGGTTTGAGCGAAAGAAGCAGTAGCAAAACAAGCGAATGCGATGATTAATATAGATTTCACTTTTCACTCCGGAAAAGAAATTATTCGATAAATGTAGATGTCAGCAATGGTCAGCATTGGCAAGTTGTGTCGTCTTCGACAGATTAGTTTTCGATTGCAGCGCATGAACAGGATCCTCGTTAATAACTTCTAAAAACACGCATATTGATAAAATTAATATAGTGAATGAATTCACAGGCTTCAAGTTGCGAATCTAAATCGTAAAATATGATTTCTGTGTAAAACTATGAGGTTTAATCATTCACTATTCTTTCGCACTGAAAGCGCCATGTCATTGAATATTCTTTCTTAAATATGTGAGGTTGTGAAATCTCGATTGTGAAGTCGAGTTACCCAAACGCGACTGCATTCGTTTTGTCTGGCAATATCAGCCATGCTTGCGAAAGTACCGTCAAATAAGCCTTCACGCCATTCATCTGCAGTTTCCTTCTACGCTTTCGGTTTCTGTTCAAGAGTAAAATCGTAGCGTTGATTTGGCAGCCATAATGGATGATCATGTACTGGTAGCCTAGTACCTGACGACTCATCCGGCAATAGAGGATGCTATCGGTAAGTATGGTTTAAACAGAATTCGATTGAACCGGAGGTAATCGGGCTATTCAGTCAGCTGTATTCTGAGTTTCAGTCTCTTCTGAACTGTCGGTTGGTTTATTCTTTTTCTGTTTGTAAAAACTCCAACTTGTCCAGGCTAATCTGATCCATGGGAATTTATACACTTCTTTAGCAATTACAAACACCACTTGAACCGGAACTATTGAGAACGAACAAGAAAAGTCAGCCTCAATCCGTTCCTCTTCAAAATCTGGGATCGTGACAAATTGAATACGATCATTATTCATTATTCTGACGGGTTGTAGTATCCCATAAATAATTCCAGTCGTTGCGGGATCTCCAGCACCAAACTCGAGATTCAACCTCAAATAGTCTGTCCTGATTTTCTTTATAAGGCCGACCGTTCCCGACACCAATCTTCTGATGATATCGAAGGCGAGTTTTCGCTCTGCCCAAAGTAATTTAAGCATATCTTTACCCTCACTAAAAGACTTCTTTTTTGTCGTTTCAGCTTTGATTTTCTTTCGAGATATTGCTTTCTTCACCTTAGGTATTCGTTCGGGATGTTCGGTTTTAGTGGAATGAGTTTGGTAGACGGGCTTAATTCGCTCTGGTTCACCTTTTGGCTCTGGGGTTACGGTTTCCTTAAATTCTTCTTGTTTTATTGGTCTTTTCCGGGGGGCAGGTTTATTATTGAAGGAAACTTCAGATTTTGGAGATTTTTTGCGTTTTTTTAATGGAAGGTGGACAAAGAATATTCTGCCAGAAAACTTACTGCTTTTAAAGTCCATCTTTGCTGCAAACCAAACACAAACAAGCTCTAAGGCGGATTGTGATTTGCTGATCTCACCTTTCACATGGATTCGGAATAAAAGAAGACTGACCGTTAAGGCCAGTACTACAGATCCGGTTATATATAGAAATAGCAATGTTTTTTTTCAAGACAACAATTTGTCTTACTTTATCATCAGGATTCGAAGAATAACCGGCACCAGGAGCATTGCTACAGTTGCCTGCACGCCTCTGTCTTTCTCTTTGAACAAAACAGCAAACAGAGTCACTCCCATCAGCCCTGCAATACTCCAGTAAATCCAGAAAAGAACTGTATAAAAAATACTGGGCATTAAACAACTCCTCTTCCTGAAGTAGGTGGATTTAAATTTCTTTTCATCAATCTTCTACAAAGCAGGTTACACGGTTACGTCCTCCATCTTTGGACATATAAAGTGCTTTATCTGCATTTGAAACCAGGTCCAACATTTCGCTGGCTTTAACCGTTCTGCCAAATACCCCCATACTCACGGTGACACGATGGGTTATGCCGGCACTTAGCACCTCAGCGTCTTGAATGGCTTGCCTCAACTTGTCTGCAACTTCAAATGCCCTTTCCTGTATTGTATTCGGTAACAACAATACGAACTCTTCTCCACCATACCTTGCAATGAGGTCAGTTTTTCTAATATTGTTATCGAGCGTTTTAGCGATTTGCCTTAATACTTCATCTCCCGTTTGATGACCATAATCATCATTAAACCGTTTAAAATGGTCTATATCTGCCATAATGCAGCTTAGGGGCTGTTTCAAACGTTCACTCAGATGGGCATATTCATCAAGTTTTTCGTCAAAACTCCGCCGATTTGATAAACCTGTCAAAGCATCGGTTGTCACAAGTTGCTGAAGTTGATGAAGACTCTTCTCGAGTTTATGGAATGCGGTTTCCCGCTCTTTTTTAGCCTCCATCTCGGCAGCTTTTCTAATTTCAAGATCTGACAGAACTCTTTCAAGTTCAGATGTTTTATCTTGAACTGCTTTTTGCAGCTTATCAATATCCATCCGAGTTGTGGCTGATAAATTCCACTTTCGAGTTAGAGTGAGCAACATTTGAGGCAGCTCTATAGCATCAAATGGTATGCGCAAAAAAGCCAGATTATGAGACTCTCCAAGCTCGAAGAACATATCTTCCCATGTGTGATCTGCATAGGTAGAACAGACTACGATTTGTAATTGATCATCAACCTCAATAATTCTCTTGATTGTCTTTTTACCACCCAATCCGGAGAATAATAAAACATTCACAAAACAGACCGTGTAAGGATTCCCGGTCTTGACTGCAGCCTCAATCTTTTTAAGAGCAATTTCCCAATCGAGAGCTGTGTCAAGATCATACCTGGGTAAATTCACATTATCGGCCGATGATTTATCCGCAGATCTCGAAATTTTGCTGTCTCCCGACAGAAATTTACGAAAATCGTCACGGATTGACTTATCGTCATCGACAAAAATGATTTTCGGGTTCTTGTTAAATTTTGTATTCATGGGGTCTCGTTACCAAAATGATCACGAAAATTATTACCTGGTCAAGTCTAAGGTTTTTGTTTTAGTTCGTAAAAAACCAACGAAGAACAATCGCAATGTCCAGCTGTCCTCATTCCACGTTGTTTTAAACTGCTGATCACAATCTGGCTGTTAGCCTTCCGTTAACCAAGAGATTCTAATTTATTTGTAGAACTTTCTGAACTATCACAACATCTCCCGCTTCCATCCTCACAAAATGAAGGCCGGATATTTTTGAATCCGGCTCCCATATCACATCATGATCTCCGGCAGCTCTTCGTTCATTAACCAACACATCAATCAGGCTTCCAGAAGTATCATATATTTTTATTGTGACATTACCGCTATACGGTAAACGATAGCTGATCCGGGTGGAAGAATTAAACGGGTTCGGAACCGGCACATTCAATGCAAATCCATGGGGAAAATCAGCATCCCCATCTGAAACGGATGAATTCGGAATTACGAATTCATCGTATAACACCGATATCAATTCCCGGTTTTTATCTGCACTGAAATCCCAAAACACAACTCCACCCAGATGTTGCATTTTTATAAATTGAGCTTTTTCAGACAATGACCGACCGTTATCATAAGAAATCGTCACATGCGAAATCGGGTTGTATAGCCAGGGAACTTTTGCATCTTCGTGCCAATAAGAGGTATAACCTCGTCTATCTATATATGAAAATGTTAAATCCCAGTATTCATAAATGCCTTCTTGCCATGTGCCTTCCTCAGACGGTCCATCATATGGAACAAACATTCCAAATTCTGATTCCTCAACATTTCCATAACCTCTCCCATAAAATGCAAATCCTACATTCAGTCTATCTGGTGGAACACCCTGGTCAAGATAATAAAATATTGCGGATTGCATATTAAAAGACGAGTGGTATGGCTCATCGAGAGGATCATCTTCAGCTCTGTACAACGGTGAGTTAAAATTTGTAACGTTATCAGCTACTCCACCCCAGGGTCCATGGAAATCATAAGTCATGACATTTATCCAATCAAGATAACGCATTAAATGACTTACTTCAATATTCTCCGCGTAAAGAACGTTTCCTGAAGCGGAGATAGAAAGATGGTAATCCCGCCCAGTGCGCAGACTCAGCATATCTAATTGAAGCCTCAGAGCTGAAGCCAGAAGAGTTAGGTTCTCACCATCTTCCTCTCGCTGCTGATTATCCTCATGACCACCTTCAACTGGATATTCCCAATCAATATCTATCCCATCGAAATCATATTTTTCTACAAATTCCGAACAGGAAACAGAAAAAACACGTCTTGACTCCGGGGTTAAAGCCACATCTGAAAAATAGATTGAATGAATGTCACCACCAATCACAATTATAGTTTTTAAATGAGGACGTTCAGCTTTTAATATTTGTAATTGGTGGAAACAACCCCTTAAACTGTCTCTGTTCCAACTATCTCCCTCGTAAAACCTGTCAATGTCAGCATATTCATCACCCAGAGCTATTTCTCCATCCTCAATCTTGGCAAAAGCATAATATATGTGCGTAACGCTATCTACTGGGATATTCTGGACATGAAAATTTCTATCACCTGTTGACCAGGATGTGTAAAATCCGATTATCCTGCGGTCAAAATTTTGTGCGTGAATAGGTTGTAAGATTGCTGATGTCGCAGTCAGTAAAAATAACATTGTGACAATTTTGTAACGCAATCTCTATCCTCTGATTTCACACATCTGAAATTTCCACATCAGATTCTCTACTGATAAAAGGCTACGAGAAGTTGATGAAGAACCAACTTATCATGCAGACTTACGTTTGGGCTTGTGCTTAATAAAAGTTGGTTTTTCCTTATTCAGCACGACATTTTCGTTAATAACGACCTTTTTTACATCCTTAAGCTCCGGCAGGTCGAACATGATATCATTCATGACGGTTTCTATGACATTGCGCAACGCTCTGGCTCCGGTGTCAAGTTCAATTGCCTTATCCACAATTGCGGATAAAGCCCCCTTCTTCAAGCTAAGCTCAACACCCTCAAGCTCTATCAATTTGCCATACTGCTTAACTAACGCATTACGCGGCTCTGTCAGAATTGACATCAGTGCTTCGCGACTCAGCCGATCAAGCGGCGTAATAACTGGCAGCCTGCCAATAAGTTCCGGTATCAAACCAAATTTTCGCAGATCGTCCGGTTCCACTTTCTTTAGAATTTCATGATATCCCATTTTCTGCTTACTGCGAACCGGCGCACCAAAACCCATTCCTGCTTTTCCAAGCCTGTTCTGAGTTATAGCATCTATACCGTCAAACGCGCCTCCACAAATGAAGAGGATGTTCTTGGTGTTTATCTTTACCAACTTCTGTTCCGGATGCTTACGTCCTCCCTCGGGAGGTATATTTGCTTCAGCACCTTCGAGGATTTTCAGTAATGCCTGCTGAACCCCTTCTCCAGAAACATCACGGGTTATTGATGTAGAGCTGTCCTTACGTGCAACCTTGTCTATTTCATCAATGTAGACAATCCCTATCTCAGCCTGGGAAACATCACCGTTGGCAGAGTGAAATAATCGCACCAGCACATTTTCTACATCTTCACCAACATAACCCGCTTCCGTCAGAGTAGTTGCATCAGCAATAGCAAATGGCACCTTCAAGTATCTGGCAAGTGTTTGCGCCAGAAGTGTTTTTCCTGTTCCGGTTGGACCTATCATAAGGATGTTCGATTTCTCAATCTCAACATCATCCCCCAGAACCTTGGAAGTTACCCTTTTGTAATGGTTGTAAACGGCAACAGCGATTCTCTTTTTCGCCTCATCCTGCCCGATAACATAGGCAGACAGTTCATCAAAAATCTCATGAGGTGTTGGTATGTTGTCTTTTAGTGTAGTCCGATTTTGAGCCATAGCTAATTTAACAACATGCGAAGCATTCTCCACGCAGATGTCACAAATGGCTGACTCAGGTCCTTTTACCAATACTCTTGTAAGATCGATTTGCCTTCGGCAAAAAGAGCACTCTTTTGGTTGGTCCTTATCTATTCGTCCAGTCTCAGAGCTACCGTTCTCGTCAATCACTCGCATTCCTTAATGTACATGTTAAAACTTACCATGAGTTAAACATTTAAAACTCAGGATTTTTTGAACCGATTTTGGCTTAATTAGAAAATCTATTTATCCTTCTTCGGTTCCTTTTCAGCAATCTCCGCACGATGATGAATCACTTTGTCGATCAATCCGTACTCCATTGCTTCATCTGCTGTCATGAAATAATCGCGCTCAGTGTCCGTAGCGATTTTCTCAACATCCTGACCTGTCCTTTCAGCGAGGATTTGGTTCAATTTCTCACGTGTTTTCAAAATCTCACGAGCATGAATATCAATATCCGTTGCCTGTCCCGATACACCACCCATCGGCTGGTGTATAATTATTTTTGAATTGGGCAGAGCAGAACGTTTTCCCTTTGTCCCCGCTGTCAAAAGCAAAGCTGCCATTGATGCCGCCACTCCAATCGCAATTGTAGCCACATCTGGCTTTATGTATTGCATGGTATCAAAAATTGCCATTCCTGAAGACACCATACCCCCGGGGGAATTGATGTATATACTGATGTCCTTTCCGGGATCATCCGCTTCGAGGAATATTAATTGGGCAATTACTAAACTTGCGACGTTGTCCTCAATTGGACCGGATATAAAAATGATACGCTCTTTTAATAGTCGGGAATATATATCAAATGCCCGTTCTCCGCGTCCGGTCTGCTCAACTACCATTGGTATTAGGTTCATTGTCCCTCAATCGTTTTCACTACTTGGTGTTTACTGTGCTAATTTTTTCGGCTATAAATCTTAATAAGGAGCATCAAATTCTGATGCAAATTCATTAAGACTCATATTCTTTTTTTCAATTTCGGCGTTTTCTGAGAGGAACTCAAGTATTTTTCGGTCATACATCCTGCTCTTCAGCCGGTTCAGATCTTCTTTGTTCTTGTAAAACTTTTTTACTTCTTTCATCGGTTTACCGGTCTGTTGCACAATCATGAGGAGTTCTTTTTCAATATCCTCTTCCTCAACAGTCATGTTTTCAAGCTTACCGATTTCTTTACTAACCAACATCCATCTGAACTCACTATCAATACGTTTTATGTTCTCTGCGACATATTTCTTGCGCTCTTCTTCGGACATCTGTTCAGATTCTATGGTGTTGTCAATAATTGAATCGATAATCGAAGAGTGAATTGGGAATGGGTTTTCTTCAAACAACTTACTGATCAACCTGGTCTCAAGTTGTCGTTTAGAGTTATAGGTCACCAGACTCAAAAGTTGGATTTCCATCCATTTCCTGAGTTCTTCAACACTGTTCAGTTGAGGATCAATTGATTTAGCAAAATCCTCGTTTACTTCAGGCAGTTCAGGTACTTCAACCTGTTCTGCTTCAACCGAATAATGAATGCTTCCAGTCGTGCTCTTGGACTCTTCGCCAGGTTTAATTATCACAGACTCCGGTTCAGCCGGGGAGACGATATCATTATTCTTAACTATTATCGTTCTCTTCTCTCCAGCTTTAATTCCCATCAACTGTTCATCACTGCCAATGCCCAATTGATCCATCCCAAACTCAAAATCGACTTCTTTAACTTCACGACCAATTAACGGTAATCCGGAAGGATCAATCTCCTGCATTTTCAGTTTTATATGGGCGTCCGCTGTCGCTTCGGTATCAATAGAACGCAGCATTGCGCTTCTTTTGCGTTGGGCTTCAATTTCTCGATCTATATCCGATTCTGAAATCTCAGCATAATCGACCGAGATTGACAAACCTTTATAATTGGTCAACTTTACTTCAGGATAGAGCGCAAACTTCACTTCAAAGCGTGGCAGCTGATCTTCTTTGCTTTCCAGCAAATTCAAATCAATGCCGCCACCGGGTTGCAGTTCTTGTTCACTAATCGCCTTAATCGCGTTATCTCTGATGATGTCTTCGGTTTTATCGGTAAAAAAGCTCTGAAACTCCGATCCGTGGCGTTGCATAACCATATTCATCGGGGCTTTTCCTCGCCGAAATCCGGGAATATTTACCTTTGAGCGAAATTCGGTCTGAGCTTTGATTAGTTCTTTTTCCATGTCCTCAGAAGTTAACTCAACTGTAAGAGTTACGAACTGGTCTTCGGAAATATCACATTTTATGTTCAAAAGAGGGTTCTCCTTTTATCTTTCAGTAGAAAAGTGTCAAACATATTAATATAATATCGGTTCTTGATAATTCTCAGTGTAAAGCTGCAAAGAAATGATTGCTATTTAAAATTAAACAAGTGTGATGTTATAATATCACAGTTCTTTTGTTTCTTAATTGTTTCTAAAGAAAAAACTTGGGATTTGATTGGTTGGAAATTATTTACGGAAGAGAATACGGGCAGTACTCAGATTAAATTCTCGATAAATGCCTACCTAATGCAAGGAATTGAAACGTATTCTCAGACATCAAATTCAACAGCATTCTCTGGCCATCCTGCCTTTATCCAGCGGTTAAGGGTTTCTTCAAACTCATGCAAAAGCCAGATTGGTGTTGATGCAGATCCGGTTATTCCAATCGAGTTAGATCCTATAAACCATTCTCGCTCAATCTCATTAGGGCTAACAACATGGTAACTTCGGGGATTAATTGCCAGACATGTTCGATAAAGCATGTTTGTATTGGAGGATTTCTTGCCACCTACAACTAGGATTACGTCCGCTTCCGAAGTGAAATTCGGCAGCTTTATGTTACGATTCAGCACAAACCTGCAAATTGTGTTTCTTATTTCGATTTTCCCGACATGTTCTTTGATCTTCTCAACCATTTGTGCAAACATTCCTGAACCTATTGTGGTTTGCGCCATGATCAGAGTAAGGGTGTCAGGTTGAAGTTTCGCTATATCTTCTTCTGACTGAATACATACTGCCTTATTATCGGTATGTCCAAGAATTCCTATCATTTCGGGATGTCCATGTTTTCCAACGACGGCAACCTGATACCCCTTTAATAAATGTTCTCTTGCGAGATCTTGAGACCTCGTCACAACTGGACATGTGCCATCGATGACATCCACTCCAAGAAGGTCGAGCTCCTTAAAGGTTCGAGGTGGTTCTCCATGTGCTCTTATCAGGACCGTAGACTTTCCATTTGGTATTGAATCATGATTTGTCAAATCGTCGAGAAATCCAGGTATCAACGTCTTTAATCCGTCTTGCTCGAGACGTTCAATTTCCCTCTCGTTGTGGATAATATCTCCTACAACAAAGACTTCTTGATCATCTTCACGCGAAAGTTCCTTTTCGACCAGTTGGATAGTCCTTCTGACACCACCGCAGATCCCCGCTTTGGGATCGAGAATCACTTTCATGACAAATCCTTATCGTTGGCAACTTCTCTCTCATAGCAGAGAATTTTCAACTCTTCCCCAAAGGCAGATAAAAGTTTATCCTCATCAACGGAACGGACAATTTCACCGTTCCTCATAATCATACCTTTTCCTTTTCCTCCGACAATGCCAATGTCAGCATCACGCGCTTCGCCAGGACCATTTACAACACAGCCCATTACAGCAACTTTAACAGGAATACTCACATCTTTTAAGATCTTTTGAACATCCTTCATAAGCTCTATTAGGTCAATTTCAATCCTGCCACAGGTCGGACATCCGACTAATTCCGGACTGCGCCTCCGAACTCCGGTTGCTTCAAGAATCCACCAGCAGACTTCAATCTCCTCTTCAGGAGGAGAACTCAATGAAACGCGGATCGTCTCGCCGATTTGGTCGATAAGCAGTGATCCAATACCGATAGCTGACTTAATAGAGCCATACCCCGGCAATCCGGCCTCGGTTATGCCTAAATGAAGAGGAATATCCGATTTCTGCCGGAACAATCGGTTGGACTCGATCATAACACTCGTTTCGGTCGCTTTCATAGAAACGATTATATCGTGGAACCCCTCACGTTCGAGCAGTTCCACCTCGCGCAGAGCAGCATCCACCATCCCATGAGCCGTCACTTTATGTGAATCTCTGTCCAGTATATCATCGGGCAATGAACCAGAATTAACGCCAATACGAATCGGTATTCCAGCACTACCGCAAGCATCTACAACCGCTTTAACCCGATCCGCCGATCCGATATTCCCAGGGTTTATCCGGATTTTAGCAACACCAGCTTTGACAGCTTCAAGAGCCCGTTTGTAATGAAAATGAATATCAGCAACCACCGGAACCCCGGCTTCAGCAACAATTGCGGAAAGTGCTGCAGAGGCTGATTCATCCGGAACAGCAACCCGCACAAGTTCGCATCCAGCTTCCGTCAGTCTGTGGATCTGTGCAAGAGTGGCTTTGATATCACGAGTGTCTGTTGAACACATGGATTGAACAATGATTGGAGCACCACCACCAATGGCAAGTGGACCAACCATGACTTTACGGATTTTGGGGTTTGATCCGTAGCGCTGTATATTTCCCTGATAAATCTTTTGCAAATACTTCTCTTTCTTTAACATGAGAGCAGTGTCAGGTGTCCTCGAGTTCTTTGAAATATTCCGCACATGACACATTCAAATTCAATCAATCTATCCCAAATTGGCACCATGTATGGGGTGAAGATCTGTCGATACTTGCCATATTGAATATTCCTGTCCCCCCACCAGCCAGGTTACTTCTCCCGAAAAGACAACCTTATCGGAGTTCCCTTAAACGTATATTTCTCGCGAATCAACCGCTCGGCGTATCGTTTGTACGCTTTTCCAACCAACTTTGCGTGGCTGGCGAAAAAGATGAACTTTGGCGGGGCGGTCATTACTTGAGTGACGAATTTTACACGGACAAATTTGCCTTTTATCGCCGGAGGAGGATTGTTATTGACAATGGTCCCAATTGAGTCGTTCAACTCCGGAGTTGGAATTTTGCGATTCCGCTCTTCATTTATTTCGAGAGCATACTCGATGACCTTTATTGCACGCTGTCCGGTTAATGCTGAAATAAAGACTATCGGCACCCACAGGTGCGTTTGCATCCGTATGCGCCATTCATCAAGCCAGCGGTCAGCACTCTTGTGGTCTTTTTCTATTGCGTCCCATTTGTTTACGGCGATAATAATCCCGATGCCGTTCTGGGTTGCAAGACTGATTAGTTTAACATCACCCTGAGTCAAACCCAATTCAGCATCAATCATAATCACAACAACGTTGCTCCGCTCCATCGCCCGGATGGCTCGCAGCGTCGTATAGAACTCAAGCCCGCTTAGTTTGAACCGTTTACGCCGCAAACCTGCTGTGTCGATCAGTCGAATAGATTTACCGTGATACTTGATCACAGTGTCTATCGAATCCCGCGTCGTCCCTGCTATATCGGAAACAACCATCCGATTATCACCGGAAAGACGGTTCACAAGGGAAGATTTTCCTGCATTTGGAGCACCAATAATTGCTAAAGCAAGCTCATTTTCATCAACTTTCTCTGTTTTATCAAGGTTGAGTTCTCGCATTTTAGCTGCAAGCGAATCGAGCATTTCAGCAAATTGATATCCCGTGAGAGCAGAACATGGCACTGGTTCACCAAGCCCGAGACTGGCGGCCTCATAGGCAAGCCCAACTTGAGTTGTGTCATCAACTTTGTTTGCGATAAAGACGACAGGAACATTTTTGCTGAGGATAATTTTCGCCAGCTTGTGATCAGTGTCTGTTAAACCACTTAAGGCATCTATCACAAACATAACAAGATCGGCTTCATCAGCTGCGATCAGAGTTTGTTCACGCA
>JABGPL010000028.1 GCA_018644935.1 Calditrichota bacterium
ATGGAGTATTCTTTGATGGTCTTTCAAGTGAACGGACGAGCATTAAGATATGTAATTGAACGTCAAATATATAATGCAGATAACCCTGATTTTGATTTCTTGACATGGAGTGGTTTGGAAGTGGTCGTTGAGAATGGAAAACTGAAATCACTCTCGGCAAATAAATTTCCGGTTACTGAATCTGACGAATTTTCTGTTGTTACTACCGGCAATATTTGGGATGGTTTTCCCCTTTATCTGGGATTACAGCAATTTCCAGACAAACGCCCCTTCTGGTTTTTACCGGATAAAACCCTGCGTGATGTGCTGATTAAATCGATTGAGCAGTGGAAGATAATGTCAACGCCACTCGATGACCGCTGGATACAGAGTAGTACACCCACCCGATAAATTATTTTTACCCACCTGTGCTCCTTTGATTTAGGCGTAAGTATTTGTATTTTAAAGTTGCTCTATTTTAATTGTCACTCCACTGAACTTTTTTTCAGGTGGTTTTATTCCATTCCTTGATAGCGAGATATCTTGCGGAGGATCATTTCGTGTCAATTTTCGTATTTAACCATCCCTCCTAAGGGATACTATAATTTATCCGATGCAACTGTTGTTTCTTAATCAAGCCGGCGGATAGTAAAATGATCAGTTCTCCCCTCTATTTTTTCAGAAATGTCAGATTCACAATTCTGGCAGTCTTCTTCCTAAGTGTCTGTGTAATCTCAGCACTTGCTTCAAACCAAACTAACAACTCAGAGTATGCCCAAATTCTGAACGCTGACAGCAGGGGTTTAAATCTCGCTTTCAGTCTCCAGGATGTACAACTCGAGGAAGTTGTCACCGATGGTGCAGCTCAATCTCGCTTCAGCATCCAGGGTGAAGGATATATCATGGAGCATGGACGACCGAAGCTCCCTGCGGTATCCAGAACAGTTATAGTTCCGCCGGGTGCAGGGCTTGAATTTGAGTTCCGGTCGAACGAACCCCGGATTGAAAATGCACACAACCTACCGGTCACCTTCACAGACGAAAATCTTGCAGGAGCGAATGCTCAGAACTTCCAACCGCTGACGGATGTTTTCCCCCCGGTTGTCGCACAGATGTCCGAGCCCTTTATCATTCGCGGAGTGCGTATGGTAAGAATAACGACCTACCCTGTCAGGTTTGATCCAGTTGAGAAAATATATCTGCATTACGACAACATTGAAACGGAAGTAAGTTTCACTGATGCCGAGCCGGTCAATCCGGTTCATAATCCTGTCAGGCGCAACAGATCGCAGGAGTTTCTGAAATTCATCGAGGCTTTTGCCTTGAATGGTTCCGATATCAGTCGAGATGACCCGGAACGAGATTTGCCGAATATAAAGCCCGGTCATTATTTAGTAGTCTCTCACCAAGCATGTCTCGAATTTGTTGCTCCGTTTATCGAGTGGCGACGGAAGGGCGGTTATAAGGTGGAGATTCTTTCGTTCAACCAAAACGAGGCGAATAACCCGGAAATAGTATCTGCAGGGATTCAAGAAAGATACGATGCTTATATAGAACAGGGTATTGATCCCTTTGATCACATACTTCTGGTTGGAGACCGATCCGATTATGTCAGAGGTCCGGATGCTCAATGGGTATTACAGTCTCCACGTGGTCAATCTGTTTGGGGACAAGCCAATCATGCAGATTACCTTTATGCCTGTCTGGAGGGAAATGATGAGCACATGGATGCCGCAATTTCGAGATTCCCCGCTGGCAATCGAGAAACACTTCTACTTGTTGTGAACAGAACTCTGAGCTACGAGGCTGAACCATTCATGGAAGACCCAACTTGGTTTACTAAAGGTGCCGCTTTTACACAACATACTGGACATGGTCAAATGACTTACTGGACACCGTATTTACACACATGTGTAAGATGGGGTGAAGAAGTTTTGAAAAGACATGGGTTTGATGACATTGCCGTTTATGACAACATGGATTGGGATCAACAGGGTCAACAGATTCATCCCTTTCTGCGTGATGTATACAACGAAGGAAGAAACGTCCTTGCAGGCTTAGCAAACAACTACCAGTGGCGCCAGGAATTTCAGGATGTCAACAATAATGTGATTTTTCCGATACACCTGACGTTTTCTGAGCACTCGGATTTCACCAGCCATAACATGTTCCGAACTGGCGATGAGAATAACCTGAAAGGTCCTGTTGCGATAACTGCAACCTGGGGAGATATTGGCAATCTCGAACCTATTTGTGTTCAATGGATGGGATTAGTCAGTGCTTTCATGAACAAGGATTTGACTTTGGGTTGGAGTCGGGTGTTTGCAGTTACAGATTTGGAATCATATTTTCCCAATATTGAAATGGCTCGTATGCCGATCTATTCACAAGCAAAAACAGATTTCGATTTTATGGGTGATCCTGGTATTCATGCCTGGAGGGGAGTACCACAACTTGTAGAAGCTCAACTCTCTCTTGAAGAATTATCACCTACAACAAGCTACATTGAAGTTATCGTAACCGACACAGAAAACGATGAACCGGTATCCGGTGCGAAAGTCTCGTTGTATGCACCGGGGGAAATTCCTGAATTCGACGATGCCGGATACGCAGATTTTGATGAGATGTGGCAGATGACATCTCTCTCGGATGAGGATGGTAGAGCTCGATTTTACATAGATGAAGAGGTTGAGTTTGTCCCTGATACACAACTGAACTACACAGTCACCGGACGGGACATTAGACCGTTTTTTGGGGATGTGGAAATTGATGGATCCCCCTTAGCCATTGAAGCATCAAATTTTGAATTTGCGGAAGTTGAAGGGGACGGAGATGCTGAAATGAATCCTGGAGAGTCATTTTTACTTCAATTTACTGCTGAAAATATCAGTGAAGAAGAAAACATTAATGGAGTCACTGCCATTGTCAGCAGTATTTCAGAATGGATCGAGATTGAAGAAAACGAAATCGACCTCGGTGATATTGACGCTGGAGCAGAAGTTGCATTAGAACGAGGGGTGAACTTCACACTTTCAGAAAATTGCCCGGATGGGGAACAGTATTCTGACCAACGCCCTCTTCTTCAAGTTGAATTTAGGTCAGAGGACATGACATGGGAATCGGCAATTGAAATTGATCCAGTTGCGCCAGCATTCTTGGTTAATGAGATTGTGGGTGGTAATCAAATTCCCTTTGACATCGAAACCTTGAACATAGAACTTGAAAATGTCGGTCGAATGGCAGCAGGAAATTTAGCTGGCGAACTGTTTTCTGGTGGACGTTCCATTTTTATTCTCCAGGGGCAAGCGGTATATCCAAATATAAATGTGGGTGAAAGAGCGGTTCTTGATGGAGATCTGTTTCAGGTAATGGTAAATCAACAGACTATACCGGAAATAATGGAAGAGATGAGTTTGGTGCTAACATCCGAAAATGGTTTCAATCAGGAAATACCTTTTTCCTTACAGCTTGAAGAGGTTGATGGAAATTTCCCACACCCTCCCGATGGTTATGGTTATATGTGTTTTGATGATACAGATGAGAATTGGGCTATGTCACCTGACTTTGATTGGATTGAGATAAGTCTTGCTGAAGAAGAAAGGGATTTCGATGGCGAACTTCTCCCCTTTGAGGGAGAGTCTGAGTTCGATATTGGTGAGTCAATTGTAGTAGACCTCCCTTTTGAAATACAATTTTACGGTGAAAACTTTGAGCAAATCACGGTTTGCACTAAGGGTTTCATTGCAACGGGAGATCAACCTCGAATAACCAACTATCAACCCTCCCCTCTCGACAGGGCAATGGGTGGTGGTACGGGTATGATTGCTCCTTTCTGGGGTGATTTGGATTTTGAGGATAACACCGGAATCTATACTTTTTATGATGAAGAAAATGCCCGATTTATTGTCGAATGGTACGAAACTATACATCTCACCGAAGATGCTGAATCCTTAAATTTCCAGGTAATTCTTTTTGATCCGGAGTTTTGGTTGGTTCCTTCTGGTGATTCGAATATCCTCTTTCAATACCGGACAATTTCTGACCTGAGGAACATTCGAGATACAGAATGGCTACAGGCTATTCCATTTGCAGCCGTTGGAATATCAAGCCCGGACGGAAAAATGGGGGTAGATTACAGCTTCAATAACACCTTACCAGAGTCATCTGCCCCTCTCGAGGATGGTCGGGCAATCTTATATTCGACAACCTATGAAATGAGATTAGGCAGCGTATTCGGTACTGTTACTGATTTTGAAACAGGTGATCCCATCCCTGGAGCTCGTGCTGGTGGTGGAATCGCAGATGAAAATGGAGAATGGGAAATGCCTGAAGTAATCGCAGATTTGCCATTTACTCTCATTTGCTCAGCTCCTGGCTACAACGATTCGACTCTTGTCGAATTAGTTGTTGAGGAAGGAGGTGATCTTGAAATCAACTTTGCGCTTCTACATCCCGAGTTTGAATGCTCCATTGATGATATCACAGTGGAACTTGAAGTAAATGGTGAAGTGAACATACCTTTCGAGATCACAAATAATGGGAACGGTCCACTTGAATGGGAAACTGAAAACCGATGGTTGGGTGGTGGCGACTTTGAACCATGGGAGTTAACTCGTCAATATCCAATTGGTGAAACATTAGAAGATTCCCGTCTTCAAGGGGTCGTGTTTGTAAATGACAGGTTCTATGTTGCGGGATCAAATAATCGTCAGCCTCAAATCTATGTTCTCAATCGAGAAGGTGAGCAGATCGAGCAATTTGACCAATTTGGAGGTGGTGGAGGGTATGGTCATAAAGATATGACATACGATGGTGAGTGGATATGGGGATCGGGATCAGCCAACCTCTATGCTTTCACACCAGAAGGTGAACTGATGCGTGAGTTCGATGGACCATATAACCCAACCAACAATTTCGCGTGGGATTCTGACCGTGAATTACTTTGGGTCTCCAGCACAACTTCCAATATCCTCGCTCTAGATCGTCAGGGAAATCAAATTATGGAACTTAATCGAATGAATCTAAGGATTTATGGATTAAGTTACTTTCCAGAGGATCCAGATGGATATCCTCTTTATATCTTCCATAAACAACCTGATCTTGGTGACCAGTTGATAACAAAAATGAATCCTGAAAACAACGATACGATGTTCGTTACCATCCTTGAACCAGAGGATGGTGGTACTCCTGGTGCATCTTTCTGCACAAATGAATATGATATTTTGAGCTGGGTGTTCATGAGTATCTCCAATGACGGACCAAGCGACCGTATTGATGTCTGGCAGATTGCCAGCCGGTTTGAATGGCTTGAACTTGAACCGCCAGATGGAATTGTAGATGCTGGTGAATCGCAGGAACTTGTAGCTGCTCTGGACGCCACTGGAATGCCTGAGGATCTCCCTTTTGAAGCGGAGATAATTTTCCATCACAATGCCATTGAAGATGAATTCATTTTACCAATATCTCTTGAAGTCACAGGTGAAAACAGGGGTCTCCAAATTGACCTGCGCCCCGGTTGGAACATGATCTCGATAAATGTCGAACTGGATGATCTCGATGTTCGCGAAATAATGCGACCGCTGGTTGAAAACAATTTGCTTTTGCTACTGAAGAATGGTGCAGGAGAGTTCTATCTTCCTGCACAGAATTTTTCCAACATTGACGGGTGGGAAGTGGCTGAAGGATATCAATTGAACGTCAGAGACGCTGCCCGGTTGGATGTCAGAGGAGTATTTATCCCTGCTGCTCGACCGATTCAATTGAGTGAGGGCTGGAACATATCGGCATATTTCCCCCGTCAACCAATCCCTGCGGATGTTGCTCTTGCCGGAATTGCAGAAAATTTATTAATTGCAAAAGATGGTCTTGGCAGATTTTACCTCCCAGAATTCGGATTCAACAACTTGGAGGATCTACAAGCAGGACAGGGATATCAATTTAACATGCGTGAGGCAGATGTGCTGGTTTATCAGATTGGGGAACAGGTTGCATTGGCAGGTACTGAAACCTCAAACCCTGAGCATTTTGGAGTACTACCCCCCACTGGAACGGATATGTCGATTCTACTGACGGGCAAACCGCAAATGTCCCGTATGGAGATCGGAATATTCACTTCCGGTGGGCGGTTGGCAGGTTCTGGAGTGTTCAATCAGGACGGAAATTGCGGTGTTGCAGTCTGGGGCGATGACATTACAACTGATGAAATCGATGGAACTACTGAAGGGGAAGATTTAACATTTGTACTTTGGGATGGTACCGATGAATTTCAGGTGTTTCCCATTCCAATAGCGGGAGAATCGATTTGGACTGAAGGAGGTTTCATGATAACTGAAATTTCATCAGTTGTATCAGCTCCAGTCACCTTCGGTATTCACGAGACATACCCGAACCCGACTAATGGTCCTGTCCGGTTGTCGTTTGGGTTGGAGATGGATGCTAAGGTTTCTCTTCGAGTGTATGATCTGTCCGGACGGTTGGTAACAACTCTCGTCAATGGTGATTACAAGACTGGCAATCATCAGGTCGTTTGGAATACAGACGTTGTTTCGTCGGGATTGTATATTGTGAAACTGGCTGTGCCTGGTAGGAGTCAAACAGAAAAAATAGCAGTACTGAAGTAGCGGTGTGGCATGGGCTACTTGTTGCCCTTGTTTCTTTACGGGTAAATTTCATCTGTAAACAACAATGAAATTATAGCTCGTTTTCGAACTAAGGAAACCCGGGCAATAAATAACCCGTGGCACACGGTATTTCAGGCTAAAACCTGTTCTCTATCTTCAGTTAAAACAAAGGAAATCCAATGTCGAAAGCTCATTATTTTGCAAGCAGCATTTCCAAATTAGCTGCTGCAATCATATTTCAGCTTGTCATTCTCTGTAATCCGGTATACTCAGGGAACCAGTCAATCCAAAATTCCCATGTTTCAATCATCAGCTCTAATAGTCAGAGTATATCTCTGATTTTCGAGCCGGGGGACGTTGCAGTTGAGCAGGTCGTTGAAGATGGCAATGCCACAAACCGATTTTCACTGCCCAATGAAGGACACACCAACGATTACGGATTTCCCCAACTCCCATCAGTAACTCGCATTGTGGTTGTCCCGCCCTCTGCCGGTCTTAACTTCACTTTCGAGACTGGTGAGCCTCGAATTGTTCAGTCTGAAACTCCACCCATGATCTGCAAAGAAGCTCAGGCATCGAATATCGATCGAAGCATCCCCGCTCTTGCAAGTACTTATCCGCCAGTCGTTGCGCAGATGTCCGAACCTTTCATTATCCGTGGTGTGCGAATGGTCAAGGTAACGACATATCCTGTCAGGTTCGACCCCAAAGATAACACCTACATGCATTACGACAATATTGAAACTGAAGTACATTTCACTGATGCCGAGCCGGTCAATCCGGTTCACAATCCTATCAGGCGCAACAGATCGCAGGAGTTCCTGAAATTCATCGATGCTTTTGCATTGAATGGCTCCGATATCAGCCGTGATGACCCCGGACGAGATTTGCCGGATATAAAACCAGGTCATTATTTGGTAGTCTCTCACGAAGCATGTCTCGAGTTCGTTGCTCCGTTTATCGAGTGGCGACGGAAGGGTGGTTATAAAGTGGATATACAGACTTTTAATCAGGATGAGGCGAATAATTCGGAAATTGTGTTTGATGTGATTCAAGAAAGATACAATGCCTATATTGAACAGGGTGTTGACCCATTTGATCATATTCTTCTGGTTGGGGACCGGTCACGCTATGATGGCAATATCCCGGATGCTCAATGGATACTCGAGGCTATGGAAGGTGAAACTGTCTGGGGGATGAACGGAGATCATGCTGATTACCTCTATGCATGTCTGGAGGGAAATGATGAGCACATGGATGCCGCAATTTCACGCTTCCCAGCCGGAAATCCGGAAACACTCGAGCTCGTCGTTCGCAGAACTCTTAGTTATGAAGCCGAACCATTTATGGACGATCCGACATGGTTCAACAAAGGCGCGGTGTTCACCCAGCATTCGGGAAATAATGAGAGAATATGCTGGACACCATATATGCACACATCTGCCCGGTGGAGTGAGGAGGCATTGCGGAAACGTGGTTTTGATGATGTCGCTACGTATGAGGATATGGCTTGGGACCGACAGGGCGACAGGATTTTTCCCTTTTTGCGTGATGTTTACAACGAAGGCAGGAATGTCCTGACAGGTATTGCACAAAATTATCGCTGGCGCAATGGATTAGAAGGGCTCGAAAATAATGTGGTTTTTCCGATTCATCTCAGTTTTGCTGAGCGTACCGGAATGATGGCTCATATTTTATTTCGAACAGGCAATGGGGAAAACCTAATGGGACCTGTCGTAACGACAGGAACGTGGGGGAACTACTCAGGTCTAGAACCGCTCTGTGTTCAATGGATGGGACTTGTTAGTGCCTTCGTAAACCACGATTTGACTTTCGGATGGAGTCGTGTCTATGCGGTTACCGACCTGGAATCGTATTTTCCCAATATCGAGGATCGTAACCATCCGTTGTACTCTCAAACAAAAACGGATTTCGATTTTATGGGAGATCCAGGTATACAGGCATGGATTGGAGTACCCCGTTTAGTTGAAGCACAAATTTCTCTTGCCGAACTTTCCGCAACAACCAGCTATGTAGAGGTTATCGTAACCAACACAGAAAACGACGAACCGGTCTCGGGTGCGAAAGTATCGTTGTATGCACCGGGGGATATGCCTGAATTCGACGATGCTGGATATGCTGATTATGATGAGATGTGGCAGATGACATCTATATCGGATGAGGATGGACGAGCTGTTTTCTCCATATCTGAGGAGATTGAGTTTGTCCCCGGCACACAACTGAACTATACTGTTACCGGGCGCGACATCCGACCGTTTTTTGGGGATGTGGAAATTGAAGACAATCCCGCTTCAATAGAGGCATTCAATTTTGATTTTGCTGAAATTGAGGGAAATGGCGATGATGAGATGAATCCCGGTGAATCGTTTGTGCTGCGTTTTACAGCTACGAATATAAGTGAAGAAGAAAATATCAACGGGGTCACAGTAATCATTAGCAGTGCTTCAGAGTGGATTGAGGTAGATGAAAACGAAATTGATCTTGGTGACATTGCTGCCGGAGAGGAAATAGTGTTTGAACAGGGAGTTAATTTTGCACTCGCTGTGGATTGTCCTGACGGAATGCAGTTTCCAGGTGAGTGTCCACTTCTTCAGGTTGAATTCACCTCAGGGGACATGACATGGGATTCGGCAGTTGAAATTGATCCGGTTGCTCCTGCATTTGCTGTAAACGCCATTGTCGGTGGTGCTCAAATTCCATTCAATGTTGAGGAATTGGACATCGAAATTGAAAATATCGGGAGGATGGAGGCTGGAGCTTTAACTGCAGAGCTCAGATCCGGAAGTCGAACAATTTTAGTCCTCCAGAACGAAGTTGAGTATCCGAATATTGGAGTTGGAGAACTTGCACAAATTGAGGGGAATTTGCTGCAAATTAATGTTAATCCACAGACAATTCCGGGCATTATAGCGAATATGATGCTGACCGTCTCAACGGAAAATGGCTTCAATCAACAAATACCCTTCACCGTTCGGGTAGAAGGAGGAGAGGGTGATTTTCCTCAAGCACCAGACAATTATGGTTACATTTGCTTTGATGACACCGACGAAGATTGGGATATGGCTCCGGATTATGAGTGGATTGAGATCAGCCTTGAGGAAGATGAAAGGGATTTTAATGGAGAACTTCTCGCCTTTGAGGGTGAATCAGAATTTGACATCGGTGAAGCAATCGTCATTGACCTACCCTTTGAGATCCAGTTTTACGGTGAAGACTTCGAGCAAATTACGGTTTGCACCAAAGGTTTCATTGCAATGGGAGATCAGCCTCGAATAACTAATTATCAACCTTCCCCATTAGACAGAGCAATTGGTGGTGGAACCGGTATGATTGCTCCATTTTGGGGAGACATAACATTTCTTGATAACACGGGAGTCTATTCTTTTTATGATGAAGATAACGCCCGTTTTATCATCGAATGGTATGAATTCTCTTATTTCAGTGAAGATGCTGATTTTTTAACCTTTCAGGTTATATTCTACGATCCTGAGGTTTGGATAACTCAGACAGGTGACCCGAATATTCTTTTTCAATACCTTTCAATTTCTGACTTGCGAAATTTGCGCGACGTTGAGTGGCTTCAAGCTATACCCCATGCTGCAGTTGGCATTTCCAGTCCTGATGGCACCACTGGAATCAATTATAGTTTCAATAACACACTGCCGGAATCATCTGCTCCACTTGAAGCCGAAAGAGCGATACTGTTTTCAACAGGCTTCGAATACAGAGTGGGTAGATTATTCGGAACTGTTACAGATTTTGAAACTGGAGAACCAATCCCTGGAGCCGGTGCTGGTGGCGCGGTCGGCGATGAAAATGGTGAATGGGAGATTCCTGAAGTAATCGCAGAAGTTCCTTTTTCCATTACCTGCTCCGTTCCGGGCTATAACGACTCGACCCTCGTCGGATTAATTGTTGAGGAAGGGGGAGAGCTTGAGATTAACTTTGCGCTTCTTCATCCCGAGTTTGAATGTTCCATTGATGATATTACCGTGGAACTTGAAGTAAATGGTGGAGTAAATGTACCATTTGAGATCTCAAATAATGGGAATGGTTCGCTTGAATGGGAAACTGAATACCGATGGCTGGGTGGTGGCGACTTTGAGCCATGGGAATTAACTCGTCAATATCCAATTGGTGACATATTAGATGATTCCCGTCTTCAAGGGGTCGTGTTTGTAAATGACAGGTTCTATGTTGCAGGATCAAACAATCGTCGGCCTCAAATCTATGTTCTCAATCGTGACGGTGAGCAGATGGAGCAATTTGACCAATTTGGTCCCGGGGGCGGGTATGGTCACAAAGATCTTGCTTTTGATGGAGAATGGATCTGGGGATCTGGAACTGGTGATATCTATGCATTCACGCCAGAAGGTGAACTGATGGGCGAGCTCAATGGTCCATTCAACCCGAATAACAATATTGCGTGGGATTTCGACCGTGAATTGCTCTGGATCTCCAGCACAACTTCCAATATCCTCGCAATAGATCGTCAGGGAAATCAAATTATGGAACTTAATCGAATGGGGCTCAGGGTTTATGGATTAAGTTACTTTCCGGAAGATCCAGATGGCTTCCCCCTCTATATCTTCCATAAAGATGCTGAACTTGGTGATCAGCTGATAACTAAGATGAACCCGGAAACCAACGATACTATGTTTGTGACCATCCTTGAGCCTGAGGATGGAGGTACTCCTGCTGCATCTTTCTGCACAAACCAATATGATATATTGAGCTGGGTGTTTATGTGTGTCACAAACAGTGGACCAAACGACCGGATTGATATCTGGCAGATTGCCAACCGCTTCGAATGGTTTGAACTTGAACCGGCAGATGGGCGTGTAGATGCTGGCGAATCACAGGAACTTGTGGCTGCGCTGGACGCAACTGGAATTCCCGAGGATTTCCGCTTTGAACTCGATATGATTTTCCATCACAATGCCATTGAAGGTGAGTTCGTTTTACCAGTATCTCTTGATGTTATTGGTGAAAACAGAGGTCTCCAAATTGAATTACGCCCCGGTTGGAACATGATCTCGGTAAATGTCGAACCGGAAGATCTCGATGTTCGCGAGATAATGCGACCACTGGTTGAAAATGATTTACTATTGCTACTGAAGAATGGAGCTGGAGAGTTCTATTCTCCTGCACAGAATTTTTCCAATATTGACGGCTGGGTAGTGGCTGAAGGATATCAACTGAACGTCAGAGATGCTGCCCGTTTAGATATCAGAGGAGCCTTTATCCCTGCGGATCAACCGATTGCACTGCGCGAGGGTTGGAATATATCGGCATATTTTCCTAGACAGGCAGTGAATGCTGAGGTTGCGCTTGCCGGAATTGCCGATAATTTGATTATTGCAAAAGATGGCCTCGGCAGATTTTACCTCCCGGAATTTGGATTCATCAACATGGGAGATCTACGAGCAGGACAGGGATATCAGTACAACATGCTCGATGCAGATGAGCTGATTTATCAGATCGGGGAACAGGTTGCATTGGCTGTAAGTGAGACCTCAGAACCCGAGCATTTTGGAGTACTCCCCCCCACTGGAACGGATATGTCGATTCTACTGACGGGCAATCCGCAAATGTCCCATATGGAGATCGGAATATTCAACCCCGGTGGGCGGTTGGTGGGTTCTGGAGTGTTCAATCAGGATGGAAATTGCGGCATCGCAGTCTGGGGCGATGACCTCACAACTGATGAAATCGATGGAGCAGTTGAAGGGGAAGATTTAACATTTGTTCTTTGGAATGGTGCTAATGAATTTGCAGTGTCTCCCATTCAAATTATGGGAGAACCGATTTGGACTGATGGAGGTTTCATGGCAAGTGAAATCTCATCAGTTGCATCAGCACCAGTCACCTTCGGCATTCACGAGACATACCCGAATCCAACTAACGGACCTGTCCGGTTGTTGTTTGGGCTGGAGATGGACGCGAAGGTTTCGCTTCGAGTGTATGACCTGTCCGGACGGTTGGTAACAACTCTCGCCAGTGGCAATTACAAGACCGGCAATCACCAGGTCGTTTGGAATACAGCTGTGGTTTCGTCGGGATTGTACATTGTGAAACTGGCTGTTCCAGGGAATAGTCACATTGAAAAAATTGCGGTTCTGAAGTAACGACCACATCGTATAGAGTACGGGCTTTAGCCTGTACTCTATACAATGAAGTTTCATCTTGTAATACAGAGGAAATCCAATGTCAGGAGTTAATTTATTTGCGAGCGGTTTTTCCAAGCTGGTCGTCGTATTGTGTCTTCTTGTTATCATGTCGCTTCCTGTTTATTCAGACAATCAAACAACTCAGGACTCACACGCTTCAATCCTCACACAGAGCCATCGGGGCATCATACTGGAATTTGATCTTCGGGATGTAAAAAACGAGCAAGTTACCAGAGATGAACGAACTCAATTCTGTTTCAAGCTCGAGGCTGAAGGTATCACAATCGAACATGACCGACCTCAACTTCCTGCCGTATCTCGAACAATTATCGTCCCGCCCAATGCTGGGCTTGTGTTTAATTTTTTAACCGACCAACCACGCATTGTCAATGCCGAATACTCCCCGTTGATTTATGTAGATGAAACCCGATCAAATGAGATAAATCGGGACTCTTCACCTCTCACCTCCGTTTATCCACCAGTAGTCGCCGAGATGTCCGAGCCATTTATTATGCGCGGTGTGCGCATGGTGAGGGTAACAACATATCCTGTCAGGTATGATCCGAACGATAACACATATCTGTTTTATGATAATATCGAAGCTGAAATTCTTTTCACCAATGTTGAACCACTCAACCCGGTTTTACATCCAGAGAGAAGAAACCGTTCCGGGGAATTCTTGAAATTTATTCGCGACTATGCTATTAATGGTGAACTTGTCGGACGCGACGACCCCGACCGGGATAGCGAACCGGAATATATCGGGCATTACTTGATTGTCACACATGAGAATTGCCTCGAATTTGCTGCCCCATTTATAGAGTGGCGGCGTCAGTCGGGATGGAAAGTTGACATCCTGCAAGTTTCCCGAAGAAATGCTGGGAACACTGGAGTTATCAAGAACCAGATCCAGGAGAGATATAACGAATATATCGAAGAGGGCATGGATCCATTCGATCAGATACTCCTAATCGGTGATCATCAAAATTATGATGATTTAGACCCTGCTCAACAATGGGTATTGCAGAGTGATAGAGGTGATTCTGAATTTAACATTTGCAATCACAACGACTGGGCGTATGCCTGTCTTGAAGGGAACGACTCATTTGCTGATGTCGGGATATCCCGATGGATCTCAGGCAGTGAAGAAACAATGCGATTGTTTGTACATCGTACTCTATCTTATGAAAGAACCCCACATATTGAAAACACAGATTGGTTCACCCGCGGGGCGGTCTATGCGCAACGGTGGGGCATGGGGTACCATGTCAGTGTGGCAACTAATGTTCGCTATGGTGTATCCGTTCTGGAGTCTCTCGGTTTTGATGATGTCAGAATTTATGAAAACATGGATGATCCAGATGCTAATGGTAATTTGGTCGGACCATTCGTGACAGATCAATTCAACGATGGCGTCAACGTGATGCTCGGACGAGCTCAAAACAATTATTACCGTGACGATTTTGTGGATGTGAACGAAAATGTCGTTTTCCCAATTGACTTGAATCTTGCCGGATTCCATGAATGGTCCTGCTGGAATATGTTGCGAAGCGGTAGTGTCAATCAGCCAAGTGGACCGTGTGCAGCCACGACAGCTTGGGGCAACCAACCCTCCTTGCCCCATAACATTATCTGGCTCGAAATCGTCAACAGTTTCCTGCAGCGTGATCTGACTTATGGTTGGTCGCGCCTCCGGGGCTTGCTTGGTCCCGAGGGATACATCCCTGATTTCAATAGATTGTATGGAACCATGAAAAACGATGTCATGTTTTATGGTGATCCTGGGCTTCAATACTGGAAGGGTGTTCCGCGGGTTGTTGAAGTTGAATTCCCGGAAACGATTTCGACAATTGACCGGGTCATTAGTGTTCATGTTTCCGATCCCGAAACCGGGAGGGATGTCCCAGGCGCACAGGTTACGATATATGTACCCGGTGATATGCCCGACTTTGACGAAAGAGATTATGCCCAATATGATGGTATGAGTATGAAAACCAGACAAACCGATTCGGATGGCATTGCAACGATTGTTTTTGATGAGGAGATCGAGTTTGAAGAAGGTTTGATGTTCATTACAGTAACAGGAAGAGAAATATTACCACATCTCGAAAACTTCCGCATTGAAGAACCGGTTAATGGAACCGAATTAGCAGGTTGGGAACTGGAGGAGACTGATGGAAATGGTGATAACGATATAAACCGGGGTGAAACTTTCTCATTAAATTTGGTCGTTCGCAATCTCGGTAACGCTGGTTTGAGAAACCTGATCGCCACAGTAACGACTGCATCCCCTTACATTGATGTCAGAGATGCAAACATAGTTGAATTCGGGGATGTCGACGCGGGGGACGTTGTCGAAAGTGAAAGGGACGTAGAGATTGTCATCGGGATTGACTGCCCTGATGCCGAATCAAGGCCGATTACCCAACCGATATTGCAGGTCGTTCTGGAAAGTGATCAAACCAGACGGGAAGTCGCAATTCACCTTGATCTCATTGCACCAGACCTTGTTGTCCGGGAAGTTGTTGGCGGTATGATGATTGGTGAAGGTGAGAATAATTTAAATGTCTCCGTGGTTAATAACGGTCGTTTTGATTCGAGGATGTTGCGTGCAAGACTGATCAATCTGAGTGCTTTTGTTCAGGTAATTGAAGATGAAGCCATCTTGCCGGCTACTGCTCCCGGCAGGTCGAATAATTTGGTCGGGCAAGGATTCGCGGTTGCTGTGCTAAATCTGGCTGTGCCTGGAACGATCTCTGATATGATCATAGTTTTTGAATCCGAAGAAGGCTCGGTTGATAGTGCTCATTTTCAGTTGCAACTTTTAGAACCAGCTGAGAACACACCGCATGCACCAGATGATTACGGATATATATGTTTTGATGATACAGATGATGAGTGGGAGATGGCTCCTGATTATAACTGGATTGAAATATGCGATCGGGTCGAAGACAGGGATTTTGAGGGTATTGAAATTGGGTTTGAGAGAGTATCCCCCAATGACATAGGTGAGGCTATTGCACTCGTTCTGCCGTTTGAAACCCAGTTCTACAGTCAAATTTTCAATCAGATTACAGTCGGAACCAACGGTTTCATTTCAATGGGAGATCAGGAGTATGTGACAAATTACCAGAATTGGCCTATGGACCGGGCGATAGGTGGCGGCGTTGGGATGCTGGCACCATTCTGGGATGATCTGAACATGGTTAATAATTCTGGTGTCTTCTACTTTTTCGATGAAGATAACGCAAGGTTCATCATTGAATGGTATCGATTCAGACAACGCAATGGCGGTAACCGGGACTTGACATTCCAGGTAATTCTCCTCGATCGAGAAGTTTGGATTACTGAATCCGGTGACCAGGATATCCTCTTCCAATATAAAACAATCTCAGATGTAAGAGGCCGAGAGGGGTGGGAAAATGCCTCCCCTTACGGATCCATCGGGATATCAAGCCCGGATGGGACGACCGGCATTAATTACTCTTATAATAGCACACGACCAATATCCTCAGCACGGATTGAGGACAGACGTGCCCTCCTGTTTGCGACAACTCTTGAACAGAGACAGGGCAGGCTGTTTGGTCGAGTTACGGATATTGCTACGGGTGAACCGGTCGAGAACGCACGAGTCCTTACAAACCACGGATTCCTTGGGATCAGCAATGAGGATGGCAACTGGGAAATTGAGGGCGCACGTGCAGACGCATCATTTACAATTACATGCTCAAAGCTGGGATACAACGATTCGACGTTGGTCGATTTGATAGTTGAGGAGGACGGAGAGCTCGAAATCAATTTCGAGCTGTTGCATCCGGAGTTTGTCCCGTCAATGGATAATCTAGTTGAAGTACTCGCCGAAGGCGACTTTGTGAATCGCGAAATGATTATCGAGAACACCGGGAACGGGCCGCTGACATGGGTCGCTGAGAAAAGATGGGAGGGTGGAGCTGAGGTGGAGCCCTGGGAAATTCGAGCCCAGTACGAGCTCGGAAATCTCCTGAATGACTCTCGTGTTCAGGGTGTTGTGTTTGCCAATGACAGGTTCTATATAGCCGGGTCAAACAACCGTAATCCGGTAATTTACGTTCTCAATCGTGACCTTGAAATCTTAGATGTGTTCCCACAGATTGGTCAGGAAGGTTCATATGGCCATAAAGATCTTGCATTCGATGGCGAATTGATCTGGGGGTCAGGAACTGGTTCTGTGTTCGGTTTCACCCCGGAGGGTGAAGGGATGATTGAGTTCGATGGTCCATTTAACCCGAATAATAACTTTGCCTACGATACTGACAGAGAGGTGTTGTGGATCAGCAGTACAACCTCGGATTTTGTATCCATTGACCTGGAAGGAAACCGGATCAACACTTTGCAGCGTCTCGGTATGAGAATTTATGGTTTAAGCTACTACCCGGATGATCCAGATGGATACCCGCTATATATTTTTCATAAGATCGGTGGTGTGGCAGATCAGGTTGTTACAAAAATGAATCCTGAAACTAATGATACAATGTGTGTCGCGATACTCAGCCCGGAGGGTGGCGGAACACCTTCAGGTTCATTTTGCAGCAATCAATTTGACATCACCAGTTGGGTGTTCATGGCCATGACAAACTCAGGCCAGAATGACCGTATAGATGTCTGGCACTTGGACAGACGATTTGAATGGCTTGATGTCGAGCCTGAGATGGGAGTTATTCCCGCCGGTGAATTTGAGGAGGTCGGGCTTTCAATTGATGCTGCCGAAATACCACTTATTAACATCCCATTTGAAGCAACTGTGAGATACCATCATAACGCAGTCGGGGAAGTATTTGACTTGCCGATCAGACTTACCGTTGAGGGTGATCATGAACCCTTCCGCTGGGATCTGCGCCCGGGCTGGAATCTAATCTCTCTCAATCGTACTCCAGCGGATCTTGACGTTCCTGACCTCGTTTTTCGTCTCGTAAGGAACGACAGACTGATGTTTCTCAAAAACGGTGCCGGTCAGTTTTACTTGCCGGATCAGAATTTTTGTAACATAAACGGCTGGGAAGTTAGCGAAGGATACCTGATGAAATTGTTCGCCGGAACTCCGTGGCAGGTTTTCGGTGATCCAATAGCTGTGGATCAACCGGTTCAACTCAATCAGGGCTGGAATATGTCAGCATATTTCCCAACTCAGCCGATAAGCTCCGAGTCTGCACTTGCCGGAATTGCAGGTGAATTGATACTGGCAAAAGATGGTCGTGGACGATTTTTTCATCCGGAATCGGGTTTCAACAACCTGGGAAACCTGCAACCCGGTCGGGGATATAGCTACAATTTGCGCGAAGCATCCGAGCTTGTTTACCAGATCGGAGAGAATCTTGCTCTGGCGGGAATAAAAACTTTACAACCCACCCATTTCGCTAATTTAGCAGCAACTGGATCTGATATGTCTGTCCTGATTACCGGAAGTGATTACTTGCAGGGGCAGGAAATAGGGTGTTTCAACTCAAGCGGATTGCTCCTTGGTTCAGGGAGTTTTAACTCCGCAGGGCATTGCGGATTAGCAGTCTGGGGTAATGATAACACAACTGAAGTTATTGACGGAGCAAAAGAAGGTGAGACCCTGATTTTTGTCCTCTTCGATGGAGTTGAGGAAAAGACAGTTGTTCCTACCTCTATAACCGGAAAACCGGTTTGGACAAATGGAGGTTTTATGTTGGGTAAAATTCCATCAGAAGCATCAACTCCAGTCACCTTCGGAATTCATGAGACATACCCGAATCCGACCAACGGTCCTGTCCGGTTGTCATTTGGGCTGGAGATGGACGCGAAGGTTTCACTTCGAGTGTATGACCTGTCCGGACGGTTAGTAACAACTCTCGTCAGTAGCGATTACAAGACTGGCAATCACCAGATTGTTTGGAATACAGACATGGTTTCGTCGGGGTTGTACATTGTGAAGTTGGCAGTCCCGGGGAGAAGGCACATTGAAAAAATTGCAGTTCTGAAGTAACTGTGTGGCATGGGCTACTTGTTGCCCATGTTTCTTTACGGGTAAATTTTATCTGTAAACGACAATGAATTTATAACTCGTATTCGAGCTAAGGAAACCCGGGTAATAAATAACCCGGGCCACACCCATTTGTTTTTATTATGTTCTGAAATTGTTTGATCAACTTTTGTTAAGGATATCCGATGTTGAAAGCTCATTATTTTGCAGGCAACATTTCCAAATTGGTTGCGGCAATAACGCTTCAGCTTGCCATTCTCTGTACTCCGGTGTTCTCAGGGAATCAGTCAATCCAGAGTTCACATGCTTCAATCATCAGTTCCAATAATCAGAGTATATCTCTGAACTTCGAGCTGGGGGACGTTGCCGTTGAGCAGGTCATTGAAGATGGCAATGCCACAACCCGATTCTCGCTGCCCGATGAGGGTCACACCTACGATAAGGGATTTCCTCAACTTCCGTCAGTAACACGTGTTGTGATCGTTCCACCTTCCGCCGGTCTTCATTTCACCTTCGAGACAGAAGAGCCGCGAATCGTTCAAGCTGAAACGCCGCCCCTGATCTGCAAAGAAGATCAGGCATCGAGTATTGATCGAAATATCCCCGTTCTCGCAAGCACTTACCCGCCTGTCACAGCACAGATGTCCGTGCCCTTCATCATCCGCGGGGTGCGCATGGTCAAGGTAACGACATATCCCGTCAGGTTCGATCCTGAGGAAAACACTTACCTGCATTACGATAATATCGAAACCGAAATTCGATTCACCAATGACGAACCTGTCAATCCAGTTCGTCATCCAGAGAGGCGTAACCGATCCTTAGAATTCTTGAAATTCATCGAGGTTTTTGCTTTGAATGGTTCTGAGATTCGACGTGATGATCCGGATCGGGATCAACTTGACAGAAAACCCGGGCATTACCTGATAGTCTCGCACGAAGCCTGCCTCGCGTTTGTCGTTCCGTTTATCGAGTGGCGAAGAAAGGGTGGGTACAAGGTGGAAATACTGACTTTTAATCCGGATGAAGCCAGGGATCCCAATAGAGTGCTCGCCGGAATTCAAGAGCGATATAATGCGTACATAGAACAGGGAATTGATCCATTTGATCATATTCTTCTCGTGGGTGATCAAGAAAATTATGTAGCAGGACCCCGAGCCCAGTGGGTACTCAATGCTCCTGAAGGTTCATCTGTTTGGGGTGGAGGACCAGATCATGCCGATTACCTTTATGCTTGTCTGGAGGGAAATGACGAGCACATGGATGCTGCTATTTCACGATTCCCGGCTGGAAACTCTGAAACACTCGATCTCGTAGTCGGCAGAACTCTCAGCTACGAATCCGAGCCATTTATGGAAGATCCGGCATGGTTTACAAGAGGTGCTGTATTTACTCAGCACTGCGGAAATAATGAGCTGACATATTGGACCCCTTATTTACACACAATCACACGTTGGGGTGAGGAGGTTTTGCGTCGTCATGGTTCTAATGACATAGCAGTCTATGACGACATGAATTGGGATCAGAGAGGTGAGCAGATCCATCCCTTCCTGCGTAATGTTTTTAACGAGGGCAGAAACGTAATCGTGGGCAGTGGAAACACGTACCAATGGAGAAATGAATTCCAGGGCGTTAATGATAATGTCATTTTTCCGATTTATCTCAACTTTTCAGAGCATTCACGCATGGCTGGTTATACAATGTTTCGCAATGGAAATGGGGATCGCCTCTTAGGACCGGTCGCTTCAACCTCGACCTGGGGTGATCGTGGTAATGTCGAACCGATTTGTGTGCAATGGTTAGGTCTTATCAGCGCTTTTATGAACCACGATATGACACTCGGTTGGAGTAGAGTTTTCGCTGTAACAGATTTGGAATCTTATTTCCCAAATGTTGAGTTTGCAAGGGACATACCTTTGTATTCCCAGGCAAAAACAGATTTTGACTTTCTGGGTGATCCAGGTATTCAGGCTTGGAGGGGAGTACCGCAAATAGTTGAAGCACAACTCTCTCTGGCGCAACTGTCACCAACAACGAGCTATGTGGAAGTTATCGTAACAGATGTAGAAAACGACGAACCGGTTGCTGGTGCGAAAGTATCTTTGTATGCTCCAGGAGATATTCCGGCATTTGATAATGCCGAATATGTTGATTACGACGATATGTTGCAAATGACTTTAATATCCGATGAGGAAGGCAGTGCCGGATTCCATATTGACAATGAGGTTGAATTCTTCCCAGGTTCTCAATTAAACTTCACCATCACCGGTCGTGACATTCGACCGTTTTTCGGTGATGTTGAAATTGTGGGGGCTCCAGTTGCTATTGAAGTTGCGAATTTTGAATTTGTAGAGGTAGAGGGAAACGAAGACGACGATATGAATCCGGGGGAAACCTTTTCGCTACGTTTTACCTCGGGAAACGTCGACGAAGAAAACGACATCAATGGTGTTACCGCAATTGTCAGCAGTTCTTCGGAATGGATTGAGGTTGATGAAAATGAAATTGATCTCGGTGATATCGCTGCTGGAGCTGGAATTGAGTTTAATGAGGGAGTGAGTTTTGTTCTGGCGGATGATTGTCCCGATGGAGCCCGATATCCCGGGAAACGTCCTCTTCTTCGGGTTGAATTCAGCTCAGGTGAACTCAGATGGGAGTCTTCCATAGAACTAGACCCCTTTTCACCAGCACTTGTGTTCAGTGGAATTGTCGGAGCAGATCAAATTCCATTTGACATTGAGGAACTTGACATATCAATTGAAAATGTTGGAAGAATGGATTCAGAGCCATTGACTGCCGAACTGCGTGCGGGAAGTCTCTCAATTATGGTGCTTCAAAATGAGTTGGCATATCCGAATATTGAAATCGGTGAACTGGCAAACTTAAATGGTGACCTTTTCGATATCAGAGTAAACCAGCAAACGGTTCCAGGAATCAAAACAGATATGCTGCTGGTTGTATCTTCCGAGAACGGATTCACAGACGAAATACCTTTCACAATACAAGTCGAAGACGGAGAGGGAAATTTCCCGCAGGTGCCCGACGATTATGGCTATATCTGTTTTGATGACACAGATGTGGATTGGGATATTGCTCCGGACTATGAGTGGATAGAAATAAGTCTAAATGAAGACGAAAGAGATTTTAATGGTGAACTTCTCGACTTTGAACGCGAATCAGAATTTGATATCGGGGAGGCTATCGTCCTTGACTTACCCTTTGAGACCATCTTCTACGGGGAAGCCTTTGAGCAAATTACGGTTTGTACAAAGGGTTTTGTTGCGATGGGAAATCAACCTAGAATCACCAATTATCAAGCATCTCCGCTTGACAGGGCAATGGGTGGTGGCACAGGAATGATAGCTCCATTCTGGGGAAGTTTGACGTTTGAAGATAACACCGGGGTATATTCTTTTTATGACGAAGAAAACGCACGTTTCATAATCGAGTGGTATGAATTCAGACATCGCAATGAAGATGCTGATGGTTTAACTTTCCAGGTGATACTCTACGATCCTGATGTTTGGATAACTGAATCAGGTGATGCAGATATCCTTTTCCAGTACCAATCTATTGCTGATCTACAGAACATACGTGCTAATGAGTGGTTGCGGGCTATTCCCTTTGCTGCTGTTGGTATTTCCAGCCCAGACGGGACAACGGGAATCAATTACAGCTTCAATAACACCTTGCCAGAGTCATCTGCTCCGCTTGAGGCTGAAAGAGCAATCCTTTTCTCAACAGGTTTCGAACTTAGACTTGGTAGAATTTTTGGAACTGTGACAGATTTTGAGACCGGTGAGTCAATTCAGGGAGCTCGAGTTTACACAATGCACGGATTTTCAGCCATCAGCGGCGAAGAGGGAAATTGGGAAATCCCGGGCGCACTTGCTGAAATAGCATTCTCCATTACCTGCTCTGCTCCCGGATACAATGATTTGACCATTGATGATGATTTGGTTGTTGAAGATGGACAAGATCTTGAGATCAATTTTGAGCTGCTTCATCCTGAGTTTGTATGTTCTGTTGACGAGTTGTCTGGATTACTTCAGGAGGATCAGGTCGTAAACTTACCGTTTGAGCTCAGGAATGATGGGAACGGTCCTCTTGAATGGGAAACTGAAGAACGGTGGCAGGGAGGTGTAAATAATGAACCATGGGGATTGCTTCGGCAGTATCCTATTGGTGAGACCATAGGAGATAGCCGTCTACAGGGAGTTGTATTTATCAATGACAGGTTCTATATATCAGGATCCAATAACCGTGAACCACAAATCTATGTTCTTAATCGTGAGGGTGAGTTAGTTAATCAATACCCTCAGTTTGTCGACGGGGCATATGGAATCAGAGATATGACTTTTGATGGAGAATGGATATGGGGTTCGGTATATAATACAATCTACGCCTTCACACCCGAAGGTGAGCTAATGCGTGAGTTTGATGGTCCGTTTAATCCGAACAATAACTTTGCCTGGGACTCCGACCGTGAATTACTCTGGGTCAGCAGTACAACTTCCGACCTCGTAGCGATAGACCGGCAGGGTAATCAGGTCCTTTCTTTGCGACGGAGGGGTCTAAGGACATATGGATTGTGCTATTACCCGGAAGATCAAGATGGATACCCACTCTATTTTTTCCATAAAGATCCTGATTTAGCTGATCAGGTCATTACAAAGATGGACCCTGAAACTAATGATACGATGTTTGTGAGTGTTCTCGATCCCGAAGGTGGTGGAAATCCATCGGGATCATTTTGCAGCAATCAATACGATCCACAGAGATGGGTGTTTATTTGTGTTATCAACAACGGACCTAACGATAGAATGGAGATATGGCAAATAGAAGATCGATTTGAATGGTTTGAACTTGCACCTGCTGAGGGGATAGTTAATGCAGGGGAATCCGAGGAATTGGTTCTCACTCTGGACGCTACAGGAATTCCCATTGGCTTTAGATTCGAGATTGAAATGGTATTTCATCACAATGCCATTGGTGGTGAGTTCATACTGCCTATATCTCTTGAAATACTCGGGAACGAGAGGGCCCTGCAACTTGACCTGAATGCCGGATGGAATATGGTATCGCTAAATGTCTTGCCTGAAGATCTCGATGTACGTCAAATTGTACTACCTCTTGTCGAAAACAGGCACCTGATTATCCTGAAAAATGGGGCTGGTCAATTCTACTTGCCTGCACAAGATTTCTGCAACATTGACGGATGGGATGTTTCTGATGGATATCTATTGAAAGTAATAGAAGCTACTCAGATTGGGGTTCAGGGCGTAATAATCCCAGCAGATCAGCCAATTGAATTGCTCAATGGTTGGAACATTGCGGCATATTTCCCACGTCACGCAGTGAATGCTGAAGTTGCACTTGCCGGAATAGCAGAAAGTTTGATTTTAGCAAAAGATGGTCAAGGTAGATTTTACCTCCCAGAATTAGGATTCAGCAATATGGGAAACCTGCAGGATGGACAGGGTTATCAATACAGCTTGACTGATGCGGTAGAATTGATCTACCAGACGGGAGAGGAGCTCGCCCTTGCAAGTCGCAGTTCCTCACAATCAGAGCATTTTGGTGTAGTAATTCCTACCGGAGTTGATATGTCAATCCTGCTGTCGGGCAAACCGCAAATGTCCGGACAGGAGATTGGCATATTCACTCCGGATGGTTTATTGGTCGGTTCTGGAAAGGTCGCAGAGGATGGAAAATGCGGGATTGCGGTCTGGGGTAATGATGAAACAACAGATATCACAGATGGTGCTGCCTCAGGAGACGTTCTATCATTTATTCTTTGGGATGGTGTCAATGAAAAGGCAATCTATCCCTCTATCACAACAGGAGAATCAGTTTGGTCTGATGGTAGTTTCATAATAGGTGAAATTACTGCGCAGTCATCCATTCCGGTTACATTTGGCATTCACGAGACATACCCGAATCCTACCAACGGGCCAATCCGATTGGAGTTCGGGCTGGAGATGGACGCGAAGGTTTCGCTTCGAGTGTATGACCTATCGGGACGGTTGGTAACAACTCTCGTCAGTGGCGATTACAAGACCGGCAATCATCAGGTCGTTTGGAATACAGACATGGTTTCGTCGGGGTTGTACATTGTGAAGTTGGCAGTCCCGGGGAAAAGGCACATTGAAAAAATTGCAGTTCTGAAGTAACTGTGTGGCTTGGGCTACTCGTTGCCCAAGTGTCTTTAAGTCGTGAAATTCATATTTGGGGAACGGTCTATTTAATACTGTGTATCATTTAAAGAAGTCATTTCACTATAATTAGGTGTATTGAAGTTTTCTTGATTCATCTACCGCTAATGTTTGGTGATCTTTGATTTTAAAACTTCAACTCTGGCAATCACTTTGTTATATATATCATACTCATGTAAAGGAGCATGACGAATCAGCAGGTTGTTTCCGAAATCGAGGGCGTGATCATAAGTTTTGTGTTTTATCAATATGTCCATCAGGATCAGACCATTCTTAAAGGATGAGACTCCCGGATTTATTCCAAAAGAAGCCTCAACTCTTTTTACCAGTTCTTCAGTGGGAGTTGAATTTTTAACTCGACAGTTCAGCAAATCAAATTTCAACTCAGCAAACTCTATCAGTAATTCATCTCCGGTGCTGGAGAGAAAGTTCTTGATTTTTACCAAATCCCGTTTTTCCACAGAAGATGCCATCATAGCCTTTGATTGCATCTCGTTTATATGCACATAAGCAAGCATTCTTAACATGTATTCATTGCGGTTTGAAATGGAAAGTAGAAGATCTTTTGTCTCTGTAAATTTGTTTTTTTGATAACTCGTCTTCGGATTAGTACCTGAGAAGTTGTTATATGTTTCCATCATCAAAACATAGCTCTGCAATGTCTTTTTTTCTAATGACGATTCAATTTTTGGTATTAGTGACAGTGCCTTGTTTTTCATCCCGTTAAAATCAAAGTTGTTATGCTTTGTAATTAGTTCACATCCAGCTAAGCGTGCATATGCGATGCCTTTATTAAACACAGGGACACCACTATCCTTCATGTATCGGTTCAGGAAAATAGAGAAAAGCTGCATTGCGCTGTTCATTGAGTGGTTGTAATCATAAGATTCTGCAAGTTGAAAAATCAGGTCATGTGAAAGGTTTGGATTCAATGATTTGACTGTTACCCACTTTAAATATTTCGTAAGCTTCTCAATATCTGTAGAAATTAAACTGGCGTCTATCAATAAACAAAATGGACCTGTTGTCGTCAGGTTGACAAGACGGTTCAAAATGTTTGCGAGTTTGTGATCAAACCGATAGCAACTTTTGTGTAGATAATTACCAATAGACTTAGGCTGAGTTTTATGAAATGCCAGCAGATTCGGAAGTTCCTCGAGAGCAACAAGCCCATTATTGATATTCATGATTCTTTGATATGCCAGCAATGACAAAAATTGCAACCATTTTTTGTTATTGATCTCATATAACTGATCTTTGACACTTAAAGTCATTTTGGGCGTCAAAAGGCCATTAGATTCGAATTTTATATTAATCATCGTTAAAGAATCAGTTCTAACACAAAAAAACTCCATCTTGTTTTATATTCTATTTCCCAAATCTTTGCTGATAGTAATGAGATACGTGTGTATTTCAAAAAAAACAATATCTCTTGTTTAAAAAGATATTGTATCTTAACTTACTAACATACCTGCATCGTTTCATTAGACTTAGAATTAGGGATCAAACCTGACCTGTATGTTTGATAATCTAATACGAAACTTGCTGATTTACAATATCATTGGCAGTTTAAAAATATTGATTGGTGCTGGCTATATTTGACAGGTCACAGAGAAGAGTCTGGAAAGATGCCCATAATCTTGTGTTAAGTAAGGGAACACAAGTAATTAACTAAACATAAGACATGATGATGCTCAAAAATCCACTCAGAGATTTAACCATAATTATATTTGCCACATGGTTGTCCATACTCCATGCCGAAGATCTGTCGACTCAAATAGTCGACCACGTGACCCTGACAAATTCTTCTTCACAATCAGTAAATTTAGATTTTAATCTTGTTGATGTTGAGCGGAATATTTTAACGGATCAAAATTACTCAGTGGATCATTTTAGTATAGATGGGGAAGGATATACTTTTGAGCAGGGATACCCCCAGTTACCCGCAGTAACTCGTGTCATTGTTGTCCCTCCAGATGTTGGTGTTGATTTGTTTGTTCAGACATCTGACCCATATCGTGTTGAAACTCAGAATCAGCCCCGGATAAACACTCATTCCTCTGAGCATGAGATTATTGCGTATATCCCACCCTTAGTTGGAATTTATCCTCCGGTCGTAGCTGAAATATCAAGACCTTTTATCGTTCGTGGTGTTCGAATGGTAAGAGTTGTTACCTACCCGGTTCGGTGGGATACAGAAGCAAATTATTATCTCAAATATGAGAATATAAAAACTGAAATACGTTTTACGCGAGATAATCCAGAAAATCCATCACATCGTCCAATTAGACGTAATCGTTCACCAGAATTTCTCAAGTTTATCAGAACTTTTGCTTTAAATGGAAATGAAGTCGGACGTGATGATCCCAATCTTGATCAGGAACCAGAGTATGTGGGACATTACCTGATTGTAATCCATGAGAACTGCCTCCCATTTGTCGCGCCCTTCATCGAATGGCGCAGAAAATCCGGATGGAAGGTAGATATTCTCAGCCTTTCAGAGGATGAAGCAGCTGACGCCGATATTGTGAAGGAAAACATCCAGGGTAGATATGACGACTATCTGGAGGCAGGAATAGATCCCTTTGATCACATTCTTTTAATAGGAGATTATGAAAATTATATGAATATTGCACCAGATGCCCAATGGGTACTAACAGCACCTGTTGGAGATGCACCTGAGGCAGTTCACCCTCATTATGATTGGGATTACGCATGTTTAGAGGGAGATGACAATGATGCAGATGTTGGTATATCTCGCTGGGTAGCAGGTACTCCTAACATTCTGCAATTATTCATGCATAAAACCATGAATTATGAAGTTACACCTTATATGGAAAATACGGACTGGTTTCAAAGAGGAGCCATCTACTCCTCGAAATGGTCCAGAACCTATCATCCAAGTGTAGCAACAAATGTTAGATGGGGGAGACTAGTTCTGGAGTCACTTGGATGGCAGGATCTCCGGGTTTTCGAGAATATGGATGAGTGGGATCAGGGTGCTTTTGTTACTCCATTCATTGTTGAACAATATAACGATGGTGTTAATCTACTAATCGGTCGAGGTCAAAATCGACGTTTCAACCATGAGTTTGTGGGTGTAAATCCGGGCAATGTATATCCCATACATATGAATTTGGCAGGGCATCAGGAGAGACCCATGTGGACAATGCTGAGAAATGTTTCAGCGGACGAACCACGAGGTCCGGTTGCATCAACCTGCGGATGGGGTAATCCAGTGACTGGCATAATGAATTTACTCTGGTTGGAGGTGGTAAGTGGATTTGTGGTGCATGACATGACCTTTGGTTGGTCAAGACTGAAAATGTTGCTTGGAGCAGAGAATGTTATCCCGAACCTTCTCGAAATCTACCCAGAAGCCAAAATTGATAACCACCACTATGGAGATCCTGGATTGCAATATTGGAAAGGAGTTCCAAAGGTTGTTGAAGTGAGGTGTCCTGAGACATTAGCGACATCAGACAGATTAATCAGTGTCGAGGTTATTGATCCTGAAATTGAAGAACCAGTTGAAGGCGCTCGGGTCACATTGTACTACCCCAGAGATCTCCCGGACGGAGAGAATGAGAATTATGCTGACTATGATGAAATGTTTATGATCACAAAAAAAACTGACATCGAGGGGATTATTCGGTTTATTTTACCGGAAGATATTGGTTTAGAGCCAGGTAGGATTTTTGTTACCGTCTCCGGACGCGAAATTCTCCCGAATTTTTGTGAAATTGACATTGTTGAGCCAAATATCGGCGTAGAATTGTCTGAATGGAATACCTTACAAATCGAAGGCAATGATGATGAAGACATCAATCCCGGAGAGAGTTTTGATTTATTTTTGGCTGCACGAAATCTTAGTGATGAAGATAATTTAGAAAATGTAATTGCAACAGTAACAAGTTTTTCAAATTTCATCGAGATTGCCGGCAATAATGAGATAGAATTTGGAAATATTAATGCCGGTTCTGTAGTCGAAGGGGGGGAAGGTATTAGACTCTTATTCACTTCAGATTGTCCAGATGCGGCTTCAAGACCTCTAACCCAACCATCTGTACAAATTACATTCACGAGTGGTGAAACATCCTGGGTTACTGCAGTTACATTGGATCCTGTCGCACCAAACTTTATTATTAGAAGTGTAGTTGGTGGTGATTTGATTGAGGCAGGTAACAACGATCTGAATTTAGAGATTGAGAATATTGGTCGTATGGTTTCCGAGGAAATAAATGCGATTTTGGTTTCAAGAAATATGGGGATTGGTATTCTTGAAGCTGAGTCACAATATCCAGCCCTTGATCCCGGAGATATAGCTCGTTTGGATGAGAGGGAACTATTCTCAATTGAAGGAAACCAAATGGCGGTTCCCGGATCACGATTTGAAGTTATCTTGATGCTTGAAACTGAGGGAGGATTTGTTGACAGTGCCTTTACAATCCTTCAAGTAGGTGAGGCTCGAGAAAATGCTCCTCAGGGTCCGGATGGTTATGGCTATATTTGTTTTGATGACACCGATGAAGATTGGGTTCTGGCACCGACTTATGATTGGGTCGAAATCTGTCCCCGCGATGATGACAGAGAGTTTGATGGTATCGATATCGAGGAATTCGATGGACGCTCAGAATATGATATCGGCGAAACTGCTGTGATTGATCTGCCATTTGAAACACAATTTTACGGCCGGACCTACGACCAGATCACGGTATGTACTAATGGATTTATCTCGATGGGTGATCAAGAGTATGCTACAAATTTCCAAAATTGGCCGATGGATCACGCCGTTGGTGGAGGCATCGGAATGCTGGCACCGTTGTGGGACGATCTAATGTATCGGAATAACGTTAGCAGTATTTGTTGTTTCTTCGATGAGGATGAATCACGCTTTATTGTAGAGTGGTACCGACTTACACACCGTGTTGGTAGAGATGACCTGACGTTTCAGGTTATTCTTTACGATAGAGAGGTTTGGAATACCCGTACAGGTGATCAAAACATCGTGTTTCAATACAAGCAGGTTTCGAACATACCTGGCAGGAACGATGGTTACCTGACATCCTCACCATTCGCCTCAGTAGGGATTTCAAGTCCTGATGGTAAAACAGGAATAAATTACAGTTTTGCCAATCAACGCCCGATAACATCATCTCCTCTCCAAAACAGACGCGCATTATTATTTGCAACTTCAACGGTGAGTCGGGTTGGTGAGTTATCCGGTGTTGTAACTGATGCCGATGACAACGAACCTGTTGAAGGTGCTGTTGTGAAAATGCAGCCAGGATATAGTGCTGTATCAGATGAAGAAGGCAACTGGCGAATTAGTAATGCCGTCGCTGAAATTGAGTTCCGTCTAACTTGCAGCAAACAAGGGTATAATGATACGACACTTTTAGATCTGTCTGTAGGTGAGAATGAAGCACTTGAAATCAACTTTAACTTGCTTCATCCCGAATTTATTCCCTCAGTGGAGGGACTTGAGACAGAATTGCGATCAGGTGAATCAATCGAGTTGCCATTCGAAATCAGTAATACAGGCAATGGTCCTTTATCATGGCAAGCCGAGGAGAGGTTGCCCGGAGAATCTAACACAGATATTTGGGATTTACGTCGTGATTATCGAATTGGTGAAACGTTGGGAGACGGTCGCTGTCTGGGTGCAGTTTTTGTGGATGATCAATTTTATGTCGCAGGTTCAAATGATCGTGACCCACAAATCTATATTCTTAACAGAGAAGGTGAGCTTACAGGTCAGTTCGCCCAGTTTGGACCGGGCGGAGGAAATGGATATAGAGATTTAGGTTATGATGGTGAATGGATTTGGGGTTCTGGGACTCGTGAGATATATGCATTCACACCAGATGGTGAACTCATGTGCGAATTTGATGGGCCATTCAATCCCAATGTTAATATTACCTGGGACTTGGATCGGGAAATTATCTGGACATCGACTGCGACATCTGATATAGTTGGAATAAACCGGGAAGGTGATGTGATTGCCAATCTCAATCGAATGGAAATGCGGGTTTATGGACTGGCATACTGGCCGGATGATCCTGATGGATATCCCCTTTACATATTTCACAGAACTATTGATGTTGGAGACCAGATTGTCACAAAATTAGATCCGGAAACCAACGATACGATGTTTGTGAGTATGCTTGACCATCAGGGCGGGGGTGTCCCGTCTGCAGCATATTGCAGCGATCAATATGATCAACAGTGCCCGGTGTTTATGACGGTTGTAAACAACGGTGCCGATGACAGGTTAGATATCTGGCAGCTCGATAAAAAACTAAGTTGGTTTGATGTTGAGCCTACGGCAGGTGTTATCAATCCGGATGATACTCAGGATTTCGTTCTATCGCTTGATGCGGGAGGGTTGGAGGAAGGTGTACTCTTTGAAGCAAACATCCGGTTTTATCACAATGCTGTTAATGGTGAGTTTGACCTGCCCGTTACATTGATGGTGTCCGGTGTCAACGAGCCACAGGTAGTACAGATTAGAGAGGGCTGGAGTATTATTTCATTGAATGTTGTCCCGGATAATCCAGACATTCGAGAGCTGATGCACCAGTTGGTTGATGCGGGTATACTTAATTTCCTCAAGGATGGTTTAGGTCGATTTTATTTCCCGGAAATCAACTTTTGCAACATCCCAACCTGGGATGAATCAGGTGGATACTTGATAAATCTGAGTGAACCGAGTCAGTGGAGTGTGTTGGGGGAATCCATTCCGGAAGATCAGCCGATTGCGTTGCGGCAGGGTTGGAATATGTCGGCGTATTTCCCACGTCAAGCTGTAAATGCAGAATCTGCTCTTGCCGGAATTGTGGATAATCTCATTATTGCAAAAGATGGTCTCGGCAGATTTTACCTTCCCGAATTAGGATTCAGTAACATGGGAAATCTACAGGTTGGACAAGGATATCAGTACAATATTCGCGAAGCCATCGAGTTAGTTTATCAGATCGGGGAAGAGGTAGCTCTGGCAGATCGCAAGGTCGTACATCCCAAACATTTTGAGGTTGTAACACCGACTGGTGCCGACATGTCTATTCTTCTAACGACAGATAAGCAATCGTCCCTATTGGAGTTGGCATGCTTCAATTCGCAGGGATTGTTGATAGGTTCGGGGTGTTTTGATATTGAAGGACGTTGTGGGTTGGCGGTTTGGGGTGATGATGAGCTGACGGATATCTTTGATGGCGCGGTTGAGGGAGACGCTTTGACATTTATCCTCTGGGATGGTGTCAAAGAAATAGCTGTGACACCTGCTCCTGTAAACAGAGAATATATCTGGACTGCCGGTGGTTTCCTGCAGAGTGAGATATCTTCTGAAATGGAAATACCGGCCACCTTTGGCATTCATGAGACATACCCGAATCCGACAAATGGTCCTGTCCGGTTGTCGTTCGGGTTGGAGGTAGATGCACATGTTTCACTTCGAGTTTATGACCTTTCCGGACGATTGGTAACAACCCTTGTCAATGGTGATTATAAGACCGGCAATCACAAGGTATTGTGGGACACTGACATTGTTTCTTCGGGGTTGTATATCATAAAATTAGTTATTCCTGGTAGAAGTCATAGCGAAAAAATTGCTGTTTTGAAATAGTTGTGTGGCATGGGCTACTTGTTGCCCATGTTTCTTCACAATGTAGAGTTAAGAAATCGGAGTTGATTGATTCAGGATTGTTACATGGCGTAAGAAAACACGGGGAATAAGTAACCCGAACCATACCTCTCCGTTTTTAATTCTATTAACTAATAAAACTTTGATTTTGTGTTTTTTACCTTTACCATGAGTATTGGAGGATCGCATCTCCTACTTTTACAGTTTTGTAAGCAGATTTGGCAGATCCGTAGTTTTCTGTTTTCACTGAAATTTTTCAAAAAGGAAATCTATTGTTGAAAGCTCTTAATTTTGAACGCTCCTTTTCCATATTGGTTGCAGTGTTGATTTCTACGATCCTTGTTTGCACTCCTGCCATTTCAGATAACCAACCGAACCAGAGCTCCCACGCTTCAATCCTCACCCAAAATAATCAGGGAATAACCCTGAGTTTTGATCTTTCAGATGTAAATCAAAGTGTCCGGTTAGTAGAAGACGAACCCCACGATGTTTTTGAGTTCCAAAATGAGGGAATGGCGTTAAGAGATGGACAACCGATTCTACCTGCTATCACAAGATTAGTTGTTGTGCCACCCGATGTGGGACTGAGTTTAGTAATCAATTACGATAGTCCACGAACAACCGAAGGGCTTAATTCTCCAGAACTTTATAAAAGTGAATCCGCTGAAGATCAATATATTGACGCAGACATTGATCCCAATGGTTTATTTCCTGCCGTAATTGCAGAAATGAGCGATCCGATGGTTATCCGTGGTGTCAGGTTTGTGTCAGTTACCACTTATCCTGTTCAATTTAATATCGAAGCTAATGAATATGTAATCTATGATCGAATTGAAACCGAAATTCAGTTCACTAACGATGAACCTGTTAATCCTGTTCGTGTGCCCGTCCGTTCCAATCGAAGTCAACAATTCTTAAAGCTTATTCGCAATCTGGCAATTAATGGAGATCAGGTTTGCCGAGACGATCCCGATTTAGATAGGGAACCTGAAAATGTCGGTCATTACCTGATTGTAGTTCACGAGAATTGCCTTGAACATATTGCGGATTTTATAGAATGGAGACGAAAATCTGGTTGGAGAGTTGACATTTACAGCGTTCCAGCTAATCTGGCCGGCGATGGTGATATTGTCAAACGTGGAGTCGAAGATAGATATAACGCCTATCTTGACGACGGAATAGATCCTTTTGATGAAATACTTATGGTTGGAGACATTCAGAGATATCCCTTTGGAAATGCGCAATGGAGATTGGCAAGTCATAGCCGCACCGATTATTCTTATGCATGCCTGGAGGGTAATGATTTAATACCGGATGCTGGAATTTCCCGGTGGTGCGCTGGTGATCCTGACATGTTGGGTTTATTTCAGGGGAGGACTTTAGCCTATGAAGCTAACCCTTATATGGAAAATACAGATTGGTTTGGAAGAGTGGGTGTGTTTTCCTCACATTGGGGTGCTTCGGTTAATTCAGGCTGGCACCCTTCGATTAATACAAATGTAAGATGGTTATTTGAAGTATTCTCATATCTCGGATTCGAAGATATTAGATTTTTTGAGGACTTTGAATGGGATCAACTTGGTGTAAGGGTTAGTCAATGGGAACTCGAGCGATACCATGAAGATTGCAATATGTTAATGGGTAGGTCTGAGGGATATTGGTGGGCTTATCGAGATAACATGGTGAGACTACAGAGCAGTAACGTATTTCCCATAAGAATTGCTACGATGGGACATGGAGACAGAGTAGTTCCTGTCCTAATGCGCCAGGGAGGTCCAGGGAATTTGAAAGGACCTGTTGCTGCAACGAGTAGTTACGGCAACCCTTCCACTATTAGTATGAACATAGGTATGCTTGAAACCTCACATGGTCTTTTGTTAAATGATTTAACGCTTGGTTGGTCGAGGTTGCAAGCAATGATTGGTTCAATAGCTTATGTTGGCAATGATAGAGTCATAGCTGAGTTGAGAGATGTCTTTGACATGTACGGCGATCCCGGATTACAACCCTGGCTTGCCGTTCCAAGAGTTGTTAATGCAGAAGTTCCCGAAACAATCACCCCTGCGACCAAATTAATTGAAGTCTATGTGCATGACATCAATGATAATGAAATTGCTGTACAAGATGCTCAGGTAACTCTATATGCCCCCGGAGACATGCCGAACTTCAATAGTAACAATTATGCCAGCTATGACGAAATGCTGATGATTACCAGGAAAAGCGATGAAAATGGTCTGGCTCGTTTCTATTTAGATGAGGAGGTCGAGTTTGTAGACGGTACCTCGCTTAATATCACGGTAACAGGTAGAACAATAAAACCTCATTTTGATGAAATCGAAATTGTTGAACCGGGGTCTGGAATTGAGTTGACTGATTGGAGTATTATCCAGATTGAAGGTAATGACGATGCCGAACCAAATCCCGGGGAAATGTTCGCTCTCAGTTTTTCTGTAAGGAACCTAAGTCGACGAAATGCACTTCAGAACATCTCTGCTAATTGCTCCAGCCTTTCGTCATATTTAAGCTGCGATGATAACAATGCAATCGAACTGGGTGACATTGATGCCGATCAAGTTGTAGAAATAGAAGAAGGAATAAATTTCACTATTTCGTCCGATTGTCCTGATGGTATCTCAAGACCAATTACACGCCCTTTGATTCAAATAGTATTCTCCAGCGAAGAAGAATCATGGACAACCGCCATTCAGCTGGATGTTCTATCTCCGGACCTTGCAATAAGCCGGATCATCGGTGGTAACGTTATTGAAGAAGATGACAATTCTGTTAACATCGAAGTCGAAAACATTGGTAGGATACCTATGCCTGCAACCACTGCAACGCTTATTTCTATTGGAGGAGGTATCATTGTTGAGGAGGCTGAAGGGGAATATCCAGCCATAGATGCTGGTGAAGACGCTCGTATGGATGGGAGAGGATTTGGCATTGCCTGTAGTCAATATGTTGTACCGGGTTCTATGTGCGATATGATGATTATTTTTGAGACAGAAAACGGATTTCTTGACAGTGTATTTTTCTCCCTGCAAGTTTTGGAAGAGCATGCAAACGCGCCGCAAGGACCGGATACATACGGTTATATCTGTCTTGATAACACAGATAGGGAATGGGAAAAAGCTCCTGTTTACAATTGGGAGGAAATAAGTCTTCAAGACGATGACAGGGATTCAGATGGAGTGCGATTGGAATTCGAAGGACGCTCTCCTTACAACATTGGTGAAACGATTGTAATAAGCCTGCCCTTTGAAACTCAATTCTACGGACAGCTTTATGACAGTATTTCCGTTTCAACAAATGGTTTCATTTCTATGGGTAATCAGGAGTTAATAACGAATTTCCAAAATTGGCCGCTGGATCGCGCATTAGGTGGTGGTGTTGGGATGATAGCTCCTCTTTGGGATGATCTGACTTTAACGGGCAATGGAAATGTTTATACTTTCTACGATGACGAAAATAATAGATTTATTGTCGAATGGTATCGTCTAAGACATCGATTTGGTGGCAACCGTGACTTGAGTTTTCAAGTCGTTTTATACGATAATAATTTCTGGATTACGCAAACAGGTGACCAGGATATTTTATTCCAATACAAATTAGTGAGTAATGTTCGAGGGAATGCCAATTGGACGAATGATGTGCCATATGCCTCAGTCGGCATTTCTGGTCCTGGAGCAGGAATTAATTACGCATTTAACAACCGTTACCCTGTCACATCAGCACCTCTGGCGGATCGACGCGCGTTGCTCTTTACGACTTCACTGGACAATAGAGTAGGAGATTTATTTGGAAGAGTAATTGATGCGGCAACCGAACAACCAATTCAGGAGGTCTCTTTTAGAACAAATCATGGATTTTACACTGTTAGTGATGAAAACGGAACTTGGCGAATAGAAAACTGCTTAGTAGGAATTCCATTTAATATTACTTCTTCAAAACAGGGCTATAACGATTCAACTTTAAGCAACATCGAATTAGCAGAGGGTGGGGAACTTGAGATCAACTTTGAGCTGCTGCATCCAGAATTCGAATGTTCTATTAATGAAGTTTCAGAAGGACTATCAGAAGGTGAAGTCTTTAATATTGAGTTCGAGCTGATAAACAACGGAAACGGGCCCCTGGAATGGGATGCTGAAAAACTTTTGAGAGATGGTGGAAATCATGAACCATGGGAGTTGCGCCGTCAGTATCCCGTCGGTCAAGATTTGGAAGATAATCGCATTAATGGTATTGTATTTGTTGATGATAGATATTATGTCGCAGGTTCAAATGACCGGGATCCGCAGATTTATATCCTCAATGATGAGGGGCGATTGATTGATCGATATGATCAGTTTGGTCAGAATGGAAGATATGGGTACAAAGATCTAACTTTTGACAGTGAGTGGATCTGGGGGTCTGGCTCAAGCGAAATTTATGCTTTCACAATTGAAGGTGAGCTTAGGCGTGAATTTGAGGGACCTGTAAACCCGGTTAATAATTTTGCCTGGGATTCAGACAGAGAAGTCCTGTGGGTTTCAGGTATAACTTCCGATATCATAAGTTTGGACCGAGATGGTAACGTAATAGGTGATCTTGATCGTTTGGGAATGCGGATTTATGGCTTAGGGTATTGGCCTGATGACCCGGATGGATATCCACTTTACATATTCCATAAGGTTCGCGATATTGGAGATCAAGTTGTTACAAAAATGAATCCTCGGAATAATGACACATTATTTGTGAATGTCCTTGAACCAGAAAATGGTGGAACTCCTTCAGGAGTATTCTGCACTAACCAGTTTGATGTGTATAGTACCGTCTTCATGGGATCTATAAATGATGGAGCTAATGATCGGGTAGATATCTGGCAGCTTGATGTTCGGCGTGACTGGTTTGAGCTCGATCTAAAAAATGGAGTTATTAATCCGGATGGATCGCAGGAAGTGGTGCTCACCCTTGATGCAACTGACATATCTGAGGATATCATTTTTGAAGCTGATGTGAGATTTATCCATAATGCTAACGATGGAATTTTTAATTTGCCGATTACTCTTGAAGTGTTGGGTGGGGAACGAATTCTCGAACTTGACCTGGTTGAAGGTTGGAATCTGATATCAATTAATGTTGTTCCTGATAATCCTAATGTGCGCGATATTACCAGGCCACTCGTTAATGAAGGGGTATTGATACTCTTAAAGAACGGCATAGGGCAATTCTATCTGCCAGAGCAGGACTTCTGCAACATAAACGAGTGGGAAGTATCTGATGGATATCTAATCAAGGTAACGGATGTCGCATTGCTGGAAGTTCGCGGTGAGGCAATACCGGTTGATCAACCGATTGCATTGCGCCAAGGTTGGAATATGTCGGCGTATTTCCCTCGTCAGGCTGTTAACGCTGTAACCTCTCTTGCAGGAATTGCAGATAACTTGATAATTGCAAAAGATGGTTTCGGCAGGTTTTACCTCCCTGAATTCGGGTTCAGCAATATGGGGAATCTACAAGTTGGACTAGGATATCAATACAACGTGCGCGAAGCCATCGAGCTAGTTTATCAGGTCGGGGAAGAGGTCGCTCTGGCAGGTCTCGATGTCATACATCCCAAACATTTTGGTACAGTAACTCCAACAGGGGAGAATATGTCGATTTATTTATCGGGCATTCCCCAAATGTCCGAGTTTGAGATAGGTATATTCACGCCGGGTGGGATGCTGGTAGGCTCAGGCAGGATTGACCGGAATGGAAATTTTGGCATTGCAGTTTGGGGTGATGATGTTATAACGGATGTCATTGATGGAGCTGTTGAGCTGGACGCTCTAAGCTTCATTTTGTGGGATGGAAAAAAAGAAAGCAACCTCTCCCCTACTCCCATTTCAGGAAAACCTGTTTGGGCAGAGAATGGATTAATGACCGGTAAGATAGGTTCAACTGCTGCTGCTCCTGTTGCATTTGGTATTCATGAGACATATCCAAATCCGACAAATGGTCCGGTCAGACTATCTATTGGACTGGAAAAATATGGAGATATCTCGTTGAGGGTGTATAATCTGTCTGGCAGGTTAGTAACAACCCTCGTTCAAGGAAGATATAAGACGGGCAACCATCAAGTTGTTTGGGATACAGATGTTGTTTCATCGGGATTGTATCTTGTGGAGTTAAATGCAACAGGTAGAAGTCATATTGAGAAAATTGCGGTTTTGAAATGATAGTGTGGCATGGGCTACTTGTTGCCCATGTTTCCTTACAAATCTGATTCCATAGAAAAGGTTATTGTTTGATATTTCGAGAACTTGTCTCGTGGTGTGCCGTTTCTCCCCTGAGCATTTTCAGTGCGTGTCCGAGGGTGGGGAGGATAAACTTCAGATTTTCACCAGCAGCCTTCACGCTTCCGGGTAAATTAATGACCAGAGTAGAACCGATAATCCCACAAATCCCTCGCTGCAGCATAGCGTGAGGAGTTATTTTGATTGATCCCGCTCGCATTGTCTCTGCTAATCCGGGTACCTCTCTATCGATAACTGCTTTAGTCGCCTCCGGTGTAACATCGCGAGGTGCGCATCCTGTTCCACCAACTGTTATAATCATGTGTAATCCCCGACCAGCCAGACCCCGTATTGTCCTGCTAATTTGGTTTTCTTCGTCAGGTACGATCCCTGCCCAGCCAATATGAGCATGCAGTTGATCCCCGATCAACTCGGATACTGCTGGTCCGGCGGTGTCTCGCTTTGTGCCTTCTGAGCAGGTGTCTGAAACAGTTATAACTCCCACCTGAGTTGTATCGCGAGAAACGAGTGATGCTACTTTGAACGACATTCCAGGTGAGATTTCACCACCCTCAACAACTCTGGCAAAAACCCCTGTGCGCGGCATGATGCAGTCGCCGGTTTTGTCGTATATAGCACAACGGTTGTGACAAACCTTGCCGATCTGGGTAATATCGAGCTTCGCGTCTCCAATCTCGAGCACACTGCCGATTCCGACCGATCCCAGGTTAATCCCTTCAATGACGATGTTTTCTCCAAATGCACCCGGCTTTAATTCCAATCCTTTTTCACGCATATCATTGATATCGGAGTTATCAAGCAAACTAATCTGGCGGTGTCCCTTCCCGGCATGAGCGTCTCCCTCAATACCTGAATTGGCTATCAATTGGGCTTTTTCAACGGATTGTTTGGTTTCACCCTTTTTGGGTGAAGTGCAGATATGCAGTATAACGCCCGTCATATTTGTGTTAGTTTCGTTCACGCTCACCCTAAGCCTTGTAGTCGCCGGATTTCCCGCCGGATTTGGTCAATAGACGGATTGATTTGATTTCTATTCCGTGTGACAGTGCCTTCAGCATGTCGTAAATGGTCAGCGCAGCGACCGAAACAGCGGTCAGAGCTTCCATCTCGACCCCGGTCACAGAGCGAGTTGCAACCGACGATTCAACTCGGATTCTGTCAGATTCGAGCTCGAAATCAACCTGCACATGATCCAAATTCAACATGTGACATAACGGGATCAACTCCGAAGTGCGCTTGGCAGCCATTATGCCGGCCAACCGGGCAGTTTCCAGTACGTTTCCTTTTGGAGCACGACCGTCCTTGATAAGATTGATGATATCGCTGCCAACGATCACATAACCTTCTGCCGTTGCGAGACGTTTCGTCGGGTTTTTCTCTCCGACATCAACCATCCGGATACTGCCGTCTTTATCCAAATGTGAGATTTTATTCACTTTCCCGCCATGATAATTTTTCCTTTTATGCCTTTGGTTTCGCCCAATTGCGCGAGATGTTTATTGAATCGGAACCATAAATGTACGTCTATGTGCCCGTACATAATCACATCATCTCCACTTTCACCATGTCACCTGCCACCGGCATCGGCTCTTCCGGGTCAACATACATAAACCCATCTATACCACTAATCGACCCAATGTGCCCCGATATTTGCCGTGTTGCCGGATGTGCATGAACTTCATCCCCTTTATTCTCGATAGTCACACCGATAATGTTTAGACGGGCACCTTTGATTTTAACGTCGTTTGACAGTTTGGCGAAATTGGTTTCAGGATTGCGGGATTGTCCCATCAATCGTGCAATTAATCTTTTTACCCAGAGGTGATAGCCCACGACGACACTGACAGGATTGCCGGGTAAGCCGATTAAGTACCGTTTGTCTGTATCGCCGAATTCTGCAAATATTACCGGTTTGCCAGGCTTCACTTTTGCCTTGTGGAAGATGATTTTGCCACCGAGTTCGGTTATGACATGAGGGATAAAATCAAAATCTCCCATTGAAACACTGCCGGATGTGATTACAACCCGGTGAGTTTTAATTGCACTGGATAGGATATCTGTCATTTGCGCAATATCATCTTTAACCGAGGGAAGGGCAGTAGCCTGAATTTGGTTGGTACTCTCGAGTAGTGCCAGTAATGCCGGTTCGTTGATATTGTAAATCTGTCCGGGACGAAGATCAGAACCAGCGTCGACGATCTCGGAACCGGTTGAGAGAATCGCAACTGACGGTTTGGGGACAACGCTGATCTTACGTTTTCCAATAGAAGCCAGAACGCCCACATCCACAAGTTTAACCGTCAATCCGGCTTGCAAAAGGATATCACCTTTCCTGAAATCTCCCCCGCGAGGTCGAATATGATTGCCGGGAATTGGTCTGGTTGATATTATGACATTCCCTTCATGGAACTCAAGTTCCTCGACCTTGATGACAGAATTCGCGCTTTCTGGAAGAGGAGCTCCGGTCATTATCTTCACGGCATACCCATTTGGCAGCCTGAAATCAGTGGTATGTCCGGCCTCTATTGTCTCTGACAACGGCAAAGACCAGGGTGGATTTCCGATAAGTGAGGCTTCATCGAGCGCAATCCCATCCATTGCGGAATTGTCAAACGGAGGAGAATCAAAGGGTGCGGATAAATCCTCACTCAACTTGCAACCGACTGCATAACGAACTTCGACTTTTGCCGGAGCCGCCTGTTGAACGGTTGAATCGAGGAGTTGTTGTGCTTGCGAAAGTGTCAGCATTTTAGCCACCAATTGTCTTCATTTCAGGTCTGAATCCCGACTCAGTGAAGTCTGCCTCATCTTTGAACTCAGGTTTTGCTACGAGATTACGGACGAAATATGCGAGGTCATCCAAACTCATTCCGGAGCGCAGCATCGAAATTAAATCAACAGAATTATCCCGAAAGAGACATCCGACCAACCGACCATCAGCCTTTAACCGTAAACGATTGCAGGATTCGCAGAATTTCTGGCTGAGTGCGGAGATGAAACCGATCCGTCCGGGATAGCCATCCACCTTGTACGTTCGTGCCGGACCTGCACTGGTTAAGTTACCGATATCGGGTTGAAGTTCGAGATCGATTTTTGAGCGGATATCAGCCTCACTGATATGCTTTTTTGCGTGATTCAGCGTATTCCGAGTGGGCATGTATTCTATAAAACGTAACTCAAAGCCGTTTTCAAGAGACCATTTGGCGAGATTACCAACTTCAGAGTCGTTTACGCCGCGCATGACAACGGTATTTACCTTCACCCGCTGGAATGCCCCTGAGTCTCTGGCGGCTCGCAATCCTTCCAAAACCTGCGGTAAACCATCGACGCCGGTCACTTCGCAAAATTTTTCCCGTTCAAGTGAATCGAGGCTGACGTTCAGGCGGTTCAGTCCGGCTTTGATCAATTCGGAGAGTTTTTCTTTGAGCAGGAATCCATTCGTGGTCAGCCCGATCTGTTTGATGCCGGGAATTTCTGAGATGTTCCGCACAATATCAACGACAGATGGATTGAGCAGTGGCTCACCGCCAGTCAACCGCACCTTATTGACACCCAGCGAACCGAAAACCTTGATGAGGTCAACGATCTCTGTGGAGCTCATCAGGCTCAATTTTGCAGTGCGCTCAATTTCCTGGGCTGATCCGTAACAGTAAAAACACCTGAAGTTACATTTATCCGTCAGAGAGATCCGTAGATAAGTCAACTTTCTGTCAAGAGCATCGACTAATGCAGGTATCTTAGACCTATCTGAGGAAATATCTACCATCTGGGCAAAAACTACAACCTTTAAAAATATTGATCAGTTACTCAGTATAAATTAGTTAGAGCAGGCTTGTTATACCAGAATCAACAGTTGATTATGTCGGAATGGTCAAAAAATTGGTCACGGATATATAAATGATTATACTTTTGCCAGATCAGTAGCGCAGGCGTCTCTGCCTGTTTTTGTTGTGAACTCTCCAAAAAATCATACCTAAAAGCGGATCGGGAGATCCGCGATCCCGGAATAACCCCGCTGTGGTTCGGTCGACAGTGGATTGTTCGCGAAATTCAATTTGCGAGACCTTTAGTTTACTTACAAAAATGCCTAATCCCGTTGTTCTTTCAGGTACAGAATGAACGTTGCAACCGCTTTCTGCTCCTCTTTTGTAAGGTCATCATCATCGAATCCTGAAACAATGGCATTTTTGACAACATAGTCCTTTGGAATGTAACCGACGAGTCTCATTAGCAGCAAATAGGAAACATCCAGAGATTCACCAAGCCTCTGGAGCACTCGGGGTGACGGACTATTGACCATACCGGATTCGAGTTTCTGGAGGTAAGTCGCGGATATTTTCGACATCTCCGAAACAGCTTGTAGGGAGAGTCCCTTCGCTTTGCGAACAGCTTTAAGCTGGTTGCCTAGTTTTATTGGTCCAATTTTCTTTATCAATGAAAAACCTCTTGACTTTTTATGAACTATAGTTTATATATACACTATAGTTTGCTTTTTTTCAAGAGAAGATTTTACAATTATCCAATTTATAATTTATTCTTAGCTATTTCCCGGAGTAGCGAAGCTTGCTTCGCACTTTCTGGCAAACATCGTGAAGCAAGCTTCGCTACTCCGGGTTTTTCATCGAGGAGACTATATCATGACTGTGTGGCCCGGGTTATTTATTACCCGGGTTTCCTTACTTGATACACATCAGTCATAAATCAACCGCTTCATTCGGACCGAATTTGTACAGTAAAGAAACTTGGGCAACGAGTAGCCCAAACCACAAAATGAAAGCTTTAATATGCAGGGAAAAATCATGAGATCGAGCGAACAACTGCGCCAGCAACTAACCAGACTCGACGGCAAAGACTATGGGGCGTATCAATCACTGACAGGAGGGTGGAGTTTTCCAGACTATGATCTCCTAATTGACCGAATTCCTAAAGACCCATATGCACCACCCAGCACCGGGGTTTACCGAATCCGAATTCCGCGTGAAGATGCTGGTTTTCCCGACTGGATGAGTGAAATCCGGATAAAAGAAGTTGCACTCAGAGATTTCCTGGCGCGACAGTTCTACAAACAATCCACAGACATTTGCAAGGGTCGGCGAGGCACAGGAAATAGTGGTATTATTACGATTTCCCAGCCCGGTCAGGCAATTCTTGAGCGGACTTCGATTGTAGTAAATGACGAATTCGTTGAGGCTCGAATCTGCCTTGGGATGCCAGCCAATGGGAGAAAAGTCAAGGCGACAGTTGCCGAGGTGATGCTATTTGAAGAGTTACCTGAGATTATTAGGCTCTCACTCTTTGCGGATAATCTTGACCCAGAACATCTCGAAAAACATATCCGAACCGCTGAAGATGCAGAATTCCTGCGAGAGAAACTTAATGATCTTGGACTGGTTGCGTTTATTGCCAATGGATCTGTCCTGCCAAGAGAAAGTGGTGTGGAGCAGACTCCGCTCATAGAATCGAATGTTGTGAAATTCAAATCTCCTGAAAGCTTGTCAGTCCGCATTGACCTTCCCAATGCGGGAACCATAGCCGGTATGGGGATCAAAAGTGGAGTGACGTTGATAGTCGGCGGTGGATTTCATGGCAAATCGACCTTGCTCGAAACAATTGAGCTCGGGATCTACAATCACATTCCCGGAGACGGTCGGGAGTTATGTGTGACGGTTCCCGAAGCCGTGAAGGTTCGGGCTGCCAGCGGGAGGAGTGTAGTAAAAACAGATATATCAGCTTTTATCAATAACATCCCCTTCCGCGAAGATTCGTCTACATTCACTTCAACAAATGCAAGCGGCAGCACATCCCAGGCTGCCTTCATTTCAGAGTCCCTCGAAGCCGGAGCGAAAGCTCTGCTGATGGACGAAGACACCTGCGCGATGAACTTCATGATTCGGGATAAACGGATGCAACAGTTGGTCGCGAAAAAAGATGAACCTATCACTTCATTTGTAGATAAAGTGCGGCAGCTTCATACCGAACATAAAGTCTCGACAATACTGGTAATGGGTGGCTCTGGAGATTATTTCAGCGTCGCAGATTGCATAATCCAGATGGTCGCATTTGAACCGCAAGATGTTACCGGCAAGACAATTGAGATTATAAAACGCTTCCCAACAGAAAGGGAGCAGGAAGGAGAATCAACACTCCGAAGTCCAAAAAAAAGAATCCCTCTCAACAAAGGATTAGAACCCCGAAACGAATACGGTCACCTGCGGGTAAACGCTCCCGACCCGAAACAGCTAATTTTCGGAGCAATGAAAGTTGACCTGCAGGAGCTCGAACAACTCACCGAAGCAACTCAAACCAAAGCTATCGGTCGAGCAATACTGCACGTCAAATCATTTATGGACGGACAGAGAGACACTCAGCAGATTATAGAGATGGTCAGGGACTTGATTGTCAGTGATGGGCTGGACGTATTGGATGACAGATTAACAGGCGATCTGGCGGAATTCAGAGGTCTGGAGTTTGCAGCGGTGTTGAACCGGATGCGGGGGTTGGTGGTGAAGTAGCGCAGGTGTCCCAGAATTCATTCCCGAAAAAAGCATGTACAGACGCAATGCTTTGGGTCTCGATCTCAATATCTGCTCGCAATACTTTGGAGACTCAAGGCATTGCCTCTGTACGATGACATTTCACACGCACGGAGGCGTGTGCTACTGATCATATATCGGCTTGACAATCAAGATAATAATTTGTATTTTAAGGATATGTTAAACTCTGGAGTTTGAATGGAAAAACTGCATACCTATACCGTAATCTGCGAACCTGCTGAAGAAGGTGGATTTG